>PWWA01000069.1 GCA_003562145.1 Candidatus Woesearchaeota archaeon
ATCATACAAGTCAAAAACCCTATCCACAAAAGTCTGCGTAATCTCAGAATCAGACAAGTTCTCAATAGGAATAAAAGAATAATTCTCCGTGAAAAACCCATCCTCATAATCAATAACATCATCATACAAATAATACACGCGCCTCTTCAAATCCATGAACTTAAAAGAAAACCTGGCAACAGCAGACAAAAAGAACAGCGCAGCAGCAACCACCACCAAAGAAATAAAACCAGGATTATCAGCAAGCCAAGGCACAACAAAAGCAAATATTAAAACAAACAAGCCCGCCGCAACACCAAAAAAATCCTTGAAAACCTCGAAGAACACAGCCAGGGAACTCGGCTTCTCCTTCTGCACTAATTTCTTCTTCGTCAAGACAAACCCATTCTCCTCCATAACCCTGCTAATCTTCCCGTAAACACTCCTGGAATCATCCAAAGAAGACATATACACTTCAGTCTCACCACTCCCAGCAGCCCTCACCATTAAATTCCCCGTTCCAAAAAGCTTCCTTTCAATAAAAGGAAGATTAAGCCAGACTTGTGTAATATTCTTTATTATAAGCTCTGTTTCATGGTCAGAAAAAATAGTGCCCCGCCTAACAACAATCTTATTGCCAAGCACCACATACTCTTCCTTCCTGTACCTGATAAAGACATTAATGAAAGAAAACAAGTTAAGAATAACAAACAAAGCAACCACAACAAAAACAACATTCCAGACGCCAACTACATCTCCGATAATAAAATAAAACAATGCCCCCAGCACGACAACGCCCAGCAAAGAAGAGAAAAAGAACAACGCCAAGTTCTTAACCAGGAACGCTTGCTTATTAGGCTTCAACTCCAAAACAGGCTTCATAAACCCGATAAATACGGAAATATTTAAAAATCATTTGTTTCATAATAATCCTTAATGGCATTCGGAGTGTTCCTTGATTATTTCCTAATAACATTCGCAGCAATAATAGTAATAGTAAACCCTGTAAGCACCGCGTTCATATTCACATCCCTGCTCCCAAACGCATCCAAGACAAAAGCAAAAATGATAGCGAAAAGAGCCACGCTGACAGGAACGACCATTTTCTTCGCCTTCGCATTGCTCGGAAGCGTCATATTCCAAGTATTCGGCATAACCCTCGCCGCGTTCAGGATTGCAGGAGGATTAATACTTTTTGGCATCGCCATGAAAATGATAAAGGAGCACGAAGGAGAGCACGACGAACAAAAAACCGTTGAAGACAAGGACGAGTTCACAGACAACATATCAATAGTGCCACTAGCCATACCATTCATAAGCGGCCCAGGCTCAATCGCCACAGTAATGATACTGACAACACAAGCACCGAGCCTAGCACACACAATAATTGTTTTCATTGCAGTAGCAGTAACAACAATGCTATGCTACTTCGCAATGATTTACTCAAAAAACATAGTGCAATACCTAGGGCAAACAGGCAAGCGCGTCATCACCAAGATTTTTGGCCTAATCCTCGCAGTCATAAGCGTGCAATTCGTAATCAACGGAATCCTAGACGTAATGCCCGACATAATTTCTATGATGGGATAATCAAACCCATATCCTAGAAAAATTCTTTAATATGTGAACCTTGTCATCAGCGTAACCCATTTCCAAAGCAAGCTCCTTCTGCGCATTAAGCATAGCAACATCACCATGCGTAGGAATAATGTTTTCAGGGCCTATCAAGCGTATAAACTCCCTGTGGTCCTCACGGCAAGCATGCCCAGAAACATGTATATCAGTGAATATCCTAGCCCTCTTATTCCTAAGCTCGGACTCGAGGTTAGAGCGGTTAACAAAGTTCTCCTCATTAGGAATGACCTTGCACGAAAACACTATCAAATCCTCGCTGTTGAAAGGAAAAAACTTGCCCCTCGCAATCCTTGACAATACCGCTCTCGGCTCACCCTGATGCCCTGTCACAATGAAAAGCTTGTCCGTTGTACCCCTGTTTTTTTTGAAGTAATCCTCCAGCTTCGAGCCATATTTGACTATTTGAGCGTCTTTTTCAAAATCAACTATGCCTGCAGCCTTAGCCGCATCAACATATTTCGCAAGGCTCCTCCCCACCAGCACAGGCTTCCTCTTAAGAGTTTTAGATATCTCGATTATTGCCTTAAGCCTCGCAATATGGCTCGAGAAAGTAGTTACCAATATATTCTTGCCATCAGAACTCGTACCGAGCAAAACATCGCGAAGCATCTCCCTGGCGATGCTTTCACTAGGAGTCTTCCTGGGATCCATCGCGTATAGCGAGTCAACTATCAGAGCTTTAACACCCTTAAGCTTTTTCATCGCCTCATAATTAGGCTTCGCACCCAGCAACGGAGCATTATCAAGCTTGAAATCATTAGCATAAACAACGCAGCCATCAGGCGTATGGACTACTACTAGGACTGTGTGCGGAGTGCTATGCGTTACATGTATGAATTCCACTTCAAGATTATCAGAGACCTTAAACTTTGAGTTCTCCGGATGAGATACAAGTTCCGATACAGCACTTTTCTTCTTATCATCCAACAGCCTCCTCAGCACTTCTATCGTGAACCTCGTCCCGTGAATAGGGGCTTTTATCTTGTTTGCAAGGAAAGGCACAGCACCAACATGGTCTAGGTGCGCGTGGCTGATACAAACAGCCTTTATCGTTTTTAGCTCATCCTGCACACCGGTAAGGTCAGGCACAGCATTTTCCCTTATCAGCGTGGTCTGGGGTATCTGGAAAGGCACATCTTCATCTTCTGTTAAGCGAATATAGTTCTCCATGTGCAAGCCCAGGTCAATCATTACTGACTCTTGCTTCCACTTTACTATAGTACAATTCCTGCCTATTTCGCTGAATCCACCAACAGGTATTATTTCAATCATATTCATTTAAGAACTCAGAGTATACTATTTAAAGTTTTGGCTATTAAAAAGCAGAGCGCAAACCTTGCCGCCCCAACACAGCTTTTCTAAAAAGATGTGCGGGGGAAGGGATTCGAACCCTCGAACCCACTAAGGGACTAGATTCCTCAAACCCAGCCTTTACGAGGCTGTCTGGTCTTAGTGGAAACCTGTTTGCTTCGTGTTTTTCATTGCAACCAATTTGGTTGCTCATCACTCAAGCTGCTCTATTTGAGTGGGCTTGACCGAATGGGAAACCCACAGCGTGTTAACCGAGCTACCAGTTACTTGAGTCTAGCGCATTTGACCAGGCTTTGCTACCCCCGCATGATATAAATAGAAATATGTGTTGTTTTTAAAGTTTATTGGTTTAATTCTGCGAGTTTCTTCTCGATTTTCCTGAGGGTGTATTCTAGCCGGTCCACGTCTGTAAGAGATGGTAGTTCCGGCTCTTTGGGCTTTATGACTTTCTCTTTTTTCTTTAGCGCTCTCTCTTTTTCTGCTTCTGCGCGCATCACACGTATTTTTTCCTCTAGCTTCTTTTCGCTCAGCATTGATTTTCTGCTGTCTTGTTCTTTTAGCCTTTCTGCTTCTTCTTTTTCTGCTTCTTTCTTTAGCTCTTTGTGCGGGAGGTATTGCTCTAGTTGTGTGCATACGCCGGATATTTTTCTTAGCCCTTCTTTTACTTCGTCTGCTAGCTTTTTCTTTTCTTCCCTTATACTGTTTATTTTCTTTTGTAGGGCTATGCAGCCAATAGTGTCTTTCGCCGCCTCTAAGATACTTATTCTTAGTTCTTTCGGCCGTCCTATTTTTGCAAAGTAAGTCATTGTTTAATCCTTTTTTTTAATCAGAGTTCAGGTTGCTTTCTATTTCTCCCAAGCGCTGTATCATGGAGTTTGTTCTTTCGCCCAGCTCTTTTATGCCTAGTTCTTCTTTGTCTTTCAGATCAGAGATTCTTTGGAGCTTGGCTTTTGTTTCTCCTATCATTTTTTTCAGTGATTCCAATACCCCTGATATTTTTTCGTATTCTTCCAGTTTTATGTATATTGGCTTATAGTTCATATTTCATCCTCCTTTTCAAAGAGCTTGGTGTCTATGGACATTAAGTCTTTTTGGACGTCCATTAAGTCTTTGTTAATCGACCTTGTTATATCGCTTTCTTCTTTTAAGAAATCGTACATTTTTTCGATGAATATTAGTAGTTGGTTGGAATCATTCAGCAGCCTTCCCTCTGATAATAGAAGCCGCCCGTACTGTTTTTTTTCAATGAATAATTCCGGCTTC
>PWWA01000005.1 GCA_003562145.1 Candidatus Woesearchaeota archaeon
ACAGCTAGCAAGGTTCTAAATTCAATAAAAAAAGGAAGTATTCGTATACAGACAAGTCCCTTAAAGCCATTAAGAGCATTAAAAGCAGTATCAATGAACCTAATAAAAAGAGAATTCTAATTAATCCTAACTTTCTTCCCAATGGCCTGGCCAGGCATCCCAGTCTCAAAAGAAACTCTTAAAGCTCCTTTGTTACCATGGCTACTCTTAACTTCACCGGAAATATCTTTCTTGCCCGTATTATAAACTACTTTCTTGCCGATAAGCTTGGACGCTGCTTCCGATGAGTCAACGCTGTTTACTTTGACTATCATCTGGTCCCCTGTAACGGTGTGCTTGCCACGCCTAAAATTAATAATTATTCCTTCCATGATAAGAGGAGAGAAAAAACGAGTGGTTTATAAATCTTATTGTCTGCGGCCAAGAATCTTCTTCCTTAAATGGTCTTTGCCGTTCCAATCCAAGACTTCTTTCAAGACCTCTTGTATCCTCGTGACTGGTATAACCTGGATTTTTTTTAACCGGTCTTCATCCACAACAATATCTCTTACATTGCTCTTAGGCACAAGGATTTTCTTAATCCCAGCATCTATTGCTGCCTCAACTTTGCTCGTAACGCCACCCACAGGAAGAATCTCGCCTCTCACGCTTAACGAGCCAGTCATCGCGTACTCCTGCTTAACAGGCAAGTTCTTCAACGCGCTAATAACGCTTAGAGCCACGGCAACGCTTGCACTATCCCCTTCCACGCCTTCATACGTCTGCAAGAACTGCACGTGGATATCGTACTTATCCCTAATATCCTCCCCGAAGTACTTCTTTATAATAGCGGAAACGTTCTTAACGGCCTCCCTAGCAATCTCTCCGAGCTTACCGGTGGCAATAATCTCCTTTTCCTTCCCAGGAGCCACCTCAGCCTCTATAGGCAGGATAATCCCTGAATAGCTATCTCCTTCCCCTATGACAGCTAATCCATTTACACGGCCAACTTGCCTACCTTTCGTAATAATAACTTCGTACTCCTTCTTCCTCTCAATGTACCTATCAGCGAGTTGCTTTTCCAGGGTCCTAGCAATAGTCTTAGCCTCAACTATGTGCTCAGCAGTGACTAACCCAGACTTTTTCTCCAATGCAACATCCCCAGCAGCCCTTATCAAACCACCAAGATCCCTAAGCCTAAGAGTTAAATGGCCTTTCCTGTTCGCGCGCTTCCTCGCTTCCTCAATAATGTACAGGACCGCTTCTCTTGTAAAATGAGGTATTTTACCGTCTTTCCTTACCTCTTGGGCAACGAATAAAGCAACCTTATCCCTATTAGAATCATTGTCCACCATAGTATCTTTCATGAATACTTCGTAACCATAACCGCGTATCCTGCTCCTCAACGCCGGATGCATATGCCTAATAGTCTCCATGTTACCCGCAGCTATGAGTACGAACCTGCTAGGCACAGGGTCTGTCCTAACCATTGCGCCAGCGCTCCTCTCACTCTGACCAGTAATAGAGAATTTCCCTTCCTGCAAAGCAGTCAATAATTCTTGCTGGGTGTTAGGGGCAAGAGTTGCTATCTCATCTATGAATAAGACGCCCATATGCGCTTTATGAATCATCCCGGCTACCACTCTTTCATGCGCCGGAGTACCAAGACCCCCGGACTGGAAAGGGTCATGCAACACATCCCCTAAAAGAGCACCTGCATGAGCCCCTGTAGCGTCAAGGAATGGAACTTGATTCTTCCTAAAATTATCAACTATTATCTTAGGAACACTGGCGCGGTCAACCATTTTCTTTCCGAAATTCATGAACATAACAAGCAACGCCAACAACAAGAGACCTCCTGCGAAGAACGCAGCAAACATTATCGCGCCGGCTGTAGGACCGAGCTGCTCAGAATAATAACTTAAGGCGAACCAAGGGATTATCATAGCCGCGATAGCAACAACTAATAATATTACGTTTTGGTTCTTGAAAACCTGTGTGCCTTGGGTTCTGGCGCTGCTAACAATTTCACGACCTTTGCCCGCTGAAACAGTCCTGATTAATGGCTGGTTTTCATCATTAGGATTAGGAAATGCGAGTATATCCACAAGCTTTTCTTTCGGCAACAGTTCAGCTAATGCCAGGCCAAGCATGCTCTTCCCGGTTCCAGGCTCACCTATTAATAAGACATGCCTTCTTTGCATGCTAGATTTCCGGATTACTTTTATAGCCTCTTCTTGCCCGATAACCTGGTCTATTATCCTATCAGATACTTTTAGTCCAGATGTGTCCTTAAAATTAAGGTTTTTTCCATTCGCAAGCTTCTCTGCCTTTGCATTGGTCTTGCGAACCTTTTTTTTCTTCATAAAACCCTCCTGATGCACGAAGAAAAAGCTTATTTTAATAGTTTTCGTTAAAAAGCGCCGTTTCTACGGAGGATTTCCGGTTTGGTCATAGCAATAAAGATATATGGTTTATTTCGCCCATTTTGTTTTATGAAAGATGAAACTATTGAAAGGCTCGGGCTAATATCCATTGTTTTGGGCTTGGCCACGCTGTTCTACCTAGTCCTAGATTATGAGTACGCAGATGTTTTTTATGTTGAGGAAGACGAGAGGGCGTATTACGAGGGGGTTATTGTTGAGAAAAGGTTTAACTCTGATACGGGATGGCTTTTCATTGAGGTAGAGGCTTGCCGGACAATAAAAGCGTTCGCACAACAAAATACGTCAAAGGAAATAGGCGAACAGGTTTTGATTAGGGGAAGATTTAGTAACGGGATTCTTAGCGTTGAAGATTTAAGGTGAAAAGCGAAACGTATAAAAAACCCAGGGATTAGTAATTGTTATGATGGAGCAAGAGCAAGTTGTTGAAAACCCTGTTTCTGTTGTTAAGCCACTACCAAAAAGCATTGTGAAGAGAGTATCTGGGGAAACTTTAAGGTTTGAGTGCAAAGGCAAACAAGGGCTTATCGTAGAGGTATGGACTGACTTAACGGGACGCTACCACGGCCACGAAATGCTTTTCGAGAACGGGCTTTACCATAAGGAATTCAAGCTAAAGGACACAGGATTCTTCAAGGCAACGGTTAGGTGGAGGGATGAAGAGGAAAAGTATTGGAATTGGGTCGAGGAATATGAAGCGGATTACACGGAGATACATGTGGACCCTGATTATATTAAGAAAAGCGTTGTTTACAATGCTTTCATAAGGTTTTACGGGCATAAAAAAATCACGAATGAAGGCATGGTTGAATACGGGCAGTCAGGTACTTTCGATGACTTGAAGAGGCGTTTGGATGAATTAAAACGGATGGGTATAAAGATACTTTATTTGAATCCCGTACACCCCATAGGTGAGCTGTACAGGCACCACAACCCTCACGACCAGTACCCTAGCTATATGCAGCCCGGATGCCCATACAGCATAAAAGACTATAAAGCGATAGACCACGAATTAGCAATAGATAAGGACCATTCCCAGAGCCCTTATGCATCGTTATCTGAGCCCATTAAGGAGTTCAAGGAAATGGTCAGGGAAGCCCATAAGAGAGGAATGAAAGTTTACATGGACTTGGTGTTTAATCATACAAGCCACGACTTCATACTTCAAAGGCTTCACCCTGAATGGTTCTTGTACAAGGAAAACATAAAAAGCCTTGAAGAGCCATACATTTACCCTGAAGAAATCAAGCACGGAAAGCCATGGGGAGACCCGAAGCACACTTTCTGCGCTTACGACCACGGGTACTGGTGGGATGACGTCGCACAGCTTAACTGGGAGTACAAAATCCCGAAAGCAAGCAACGAGCCACCCAAGAACCCAACTCTTGGAGAAATGCATGAATACTTTAAGAGCATACCAAAGTTCTGGATAAAACACGCAGGCATAGACGGCTTCAGGTGCGACGTAGCTTACAAAGTCCCCTCAAGCTTCTGGAAAGAATGCATAAGGGAAGCGAGGAAATTCGCAAAGGAAACCAGAGCCAATAAGTCCAATGATGTCGTGTTCATAGCCGAAAGCTACGTAGACGACTTAAAAGAATTATTGGAAGCCGGGTTCACCGCTATATACGGGGATTATTCTAACAAGCTGTACAGCCCATTAACCCTTAAAGGATACCTTGATTACATCTACAATATCAGT
>PWWA01000102.1 GCA_003562145.1 Candidatus Woesearchaeota archaeon
CATTTATTAACAAAACACCCAAGACCAAGGCATCTAAGATGCAATGGTGATTGGGATTATTATAACGGATCGTGTTGTGTTAAGAATTGCGAATGTAGAGTCTCTTGTTTCGGACAAGAGTTAACAAAGAAAGGAAATGTAAGAAAGGCGAGGAGGAATGATGAAAGAACAAGAGAAAAAGACGCTATGGACTGGTAGGAGTAAAATAGGAGACGCAAATAGGACAAGTGGCAGTCGCAGAGCTGCTCTCGGAGATATTAGTGTTATTCGTATAGAATGTATGTGTGGACACCACAAGGCTTTTAGGAAGCCTAAAGGCACGTTCTGCACTAAATGTAGAAGAGAACAACCAAGGATTAGGAGAACCACAAAATGACAGAGATTCCTGATTGGCTTATCATAGTACTCGGTTTGTGGACTATTTGGAAAATTAGATACAGAAAAAGAAAGAACAAGATTTTTTAAGGAGCACAACAGGTCGGAACGATGAAGATGCGTAAGTCAAATACTAGAAAAGGAGAAAGGGTAAGAGTTCATACTTTTTGTGATAAGTGTGGAGAAATAATAAATGAGAATTATTATTGTATTATGAAAAGACCTTTTTTAAATCCTGCTAGTTATTGTAAAATTGGAGATATGTGTAAGAATTGTTTTGAGGGTAAAGCAACGAGGTCGGAACGATGAGTGTAACTAAAAGAAAAGACTATGATACTATAAACTGGGAGGATGCTGAAAGAGATATAATGAAATTGTTTCACGATGAATTAAATGATTACTTCGTGAAATCAAAGGATAAGAATGCTTTAAAGTTTTGGAAGGTTTTATTGAATAAATATGATTTTCCTTGTTATTATGGTTTTAAACTAAAAAAGGTGGAACGATGAGGTCGGAACGATGAGTTGGACAACTATTATAACAATTTATTTGACATTATGTGTTATTCAAATTATTTGGGCTAATTATAGATTGGTTTTGCCTAAATGGGCTGAATATCTTTTTGTATTGAACATTGTGTGGTGGATAACAAGTATCATTAAACTTTTTGGGGATGCTCAGATTCAGTCTTATAGTAATAAGGTTAGACATGAAGCTCTGGAGAAAGTTAATAATGAAATTGATAAGAAGGTGCGCCGATGATTGAAGAACCACTTAATGGAATAATAGGAACGCGGTTGATAATGGTTGATGTTTTGTCTTGGTTTGTGGGTTTGCATTGGGGTTATCAGTTGTTAATAGGTGTGGCTTTGTTCTTTTTTTGGTTGTTTGTTTGGTTTGTTATTCGTTTCACTTTTCTTAAATCCCATAGGATTGATGAGGGGTGGAAGCCATGAAAGATAGGGTTGATTTGGATTCGGAGCTGGAAAGTTTGGCTGAGCAGCAAGACTGCGTTGCTAGTAAGCACGCTATTAAGTATCTGACGGAAATCTATGAGAAAACACAACGAGAAAACAAAGATGAATAACACTTGCGCGCTACCCAGATGCAAGAATGAACTGAGATTAATATATTATGGGAAAAACGTGTGCGAGGCACACTGGGAAGCTCACTGCAACAACAAAATAAACCTAAAAAAGGTGTTAAAACTAGATGCCTAAAAAGATACCAGTAACAATAAGTGAGGAAGAACTCATCAAAATAATAAGAAGTACTAAGAAGAAGCATCACCGGATAGCCTTCATACTAGGCTTTTACGGGTGCATGCGTGTCTCAGAAGTAGTTAAGCTCAGACAAGAGGATATTGATAGGGGTCAGCGTTTAATTCGCATCAAAGAAGGTAAGGGTAAGAAAGACCGCAATATTCCTATCCCCCCACAGGCCGTTAAGGGTTTAAGTCATATCCCTGTGGGTTGTAGTGTAAGGGCTTTACAGATTAGTGTTAAGAATTATGCTAAGAGGGTTCTTGGTAGGGAGGATGTTCATTTTCATACTCTGAGGCATAGTGGAGCCTCGTTTTATTTGAATAAGCGGAAGTGGAGTACTAGGCAAGTGCAGGTTATGTTGGGGCATAGTCGTTTGGAGACTACTCAGATTTATTTGCATGTGTCTCCTACTGATTTGATTAGTGCTATGTGGGGGGATGATTAAGGTTATAATTCCGTGTTTTGCGAAAGAAACAACCAGGATTTCAAAGGGTTTCTTTCGCTTAATACAATAGAAAGCGAAAGTGGTGGTATATGGAAGGGAAAGGTTTTTTTGTTCGGTGGAAGCAGGGTATGAAGGATTACATTAATTCTCCGTATGGCGTGGTGAAGACCAAAATCATTATTTACAGCTTTATCATCTTCGGTTTATTCGCTGGAGGCATTGAACGTTTCATCGCTGGGGATAATTTCTTAGCCATAGTATTGGTTGGTTTTGGTTGTTTGCAGTTGTTTGATTACCGGGTGCAGTGGAAGGCTTGGCTGGCTTTGAAGCAGCAGCGTGAGAGTGGTATGGATTTGGATAGTTTATTGGAGAAAGATTAGAGGAGGAAAGGTTAAGATGGTTGATTTGGATGATTTGGGTTTGGGTGAGTTGGATACTAATGCTTTGGGGGTCACGGCTATTGTGGGGGGTATCTTGGCTTTGTTTTTGTTGGGTGACCCTTTGAATGCTGGCATGGAGAGTATTCCATTGGCGACTAGGATTATCGCGGTGATTGTGATGTTGCCTATTGGCTATTTTGTTGCTATGAGGATGCTAAACAAATGAAAGGGAAGCTTTGGGTGAAGGATTCGGAAGGCAAGCTCCGCTGGGCAGGCGGCAGCTACTGGAACCTATTAAAGCCCAGGGATTGGAGAGACGTACTTGTAGTCATAGTAATTGTTTTCAGTTATATCATGCTCATCACATTGTCCGGGGAGTGCTGGGAGGTTTACCAAAACCCTTGCCACTATTGCGTATCAACCGCTCTTCCTCCCAGTGACCCCGGCTTTATCTGTGTTGTGGGGGTGGATGATGACAGTATTCCAGGAATCGGTACCTAGGATTTATTATAGTATTGCTGAGACTCTTGCTAGTAAGGGGGTTCGGGATGAGGTTAGTGGTGAGGTTATTATTAATTGGGGTGATGCTCGCGCGGTTCTTGGCCGGGTGTTTAAGGTTAAGTTGTGGAATCAGACTGCGGTGTTGGAGGAGTTGGTGCGGTATGGGTTGGTGGTTAAGGTTAATAAGAAGTTGATTAGGATTGATAGGGGTGTGTTGGATGGTTTTGGTTTGTCTTCTGAGGAGAAGGTTGATAAGGTGTTATGAAGTTTTGAGGTGTGAGTTAATAATGATTATTAGATTTTGAGGTGTGAGTTAATAAAGATTATTAGATTAATACAAAAAACATTTTTTTGGTTTCATTAGTAGTATATAAACATATATATACCACCATAATTTGAAGGATTTACAAAGAAAACAAGGCAAAACCAAGGTTTAAGAGGTTCAAACATGGAAGAAGGAAGTTCAGAAAAGATAAGCGTTTACAACGAAGCAGGATTCCAAATACAAAGATTAGATGCAGCTTGGAGAATAGTATCTTCATACTTGGATAAGGGTCTGCGAGAGAAATGCTACTGGAAACTGCGCACAATGTGGAGCGTGGAGCTGCACACTGATGCAAAGAAGCTAGATGCATCTGGAAAACATTATGAACAAGTACTTGTTAAGAATGATGAGGGAGAAATTGTTAATACAAAGATTGGATTCGTGCAGAAATGGAATTCTTTAGTTGTTAAAGCTGAAGCTATACAAAAAATCCGGGTACGACACGACTTATTCCACAAAACCTTAGAAGAAATGGTGAGCTTTCTGCGTTACTTGCAAGATGCTAGTGGTAAAGGCAGCAAATACGAAGATATAGAAGAAGATATGATGGACTAAGATGGCAACATACGAATATCAAGGGAATCAGTACTACATAGACAATAAGTTAAAGGAAACTGTTGATAAAAAGATAAAGCCTGCGTTGTTCAAAAAGGATGATGACAGAGTTTTTATCATTGATGGTAAAGAAGGCACAGGTAAAAGCGTGTTTTCTATGCAATTCGCAGCAGCCATAGACCCCACTATGACTTTAACTAGAGTTGTGTATTTTCCTGATGAGTTAGAGAATGCTATTAAGAACGCGGAAAAAG
>PWWA01000024.1 GCA_003562145.1 Candidatus Woesearchaeota archaeon
AAGGCTTCCACGTGGCGCTCCGGCTCCTCGATCATCAGGTGTACATCCAGCGGCAGGTCAGTGACCCGGCGCACCGCCTCTACCACCAGTGGCCCGATGGTGATATTGGGTACGAAACGGCCGTCCATCACGTCCACGTGAATGACATCGGCGCCGGCCGCCGCCACCGCCTTTACTTCCTCGCCCAGGCGGGAGAAGTCGGCCGACAGGATGGATGGGGCGATTAACGGGGCCTGCAGATCGACGGGCTCTTTCATGATGCTGGTTCCTCCGGCTGCTTCGTTTTTGGTCCTGCTTCGGGGTTGTCGGGGTTGTCGGCCGCCGGGGCGGTCCCGTCACCGGCCGGCGGTTCTTCAGGGATCGTCGTTGTCACCGGAGTTTCGTCTGGCTCAGGCTCGCCTGGCCGAGCCTCGCCACCGACCGTCACCATCACGTAACGCTCCGGCTGCAGGTAGCGGCGGGCGGCGTCCTGCACTTGGGCGGCGCTGGTGGCCTCCAGCTTTTCGGGGTAGCGGGCGGCGAAATCCAGGCCCAGGCCGTAGGTTTCATTGAGGGCCATTTCCATAGCCCGGGCGCCGTTGGTTTGCAGCCCCAGCCGGTAGTTGCCGATGAGCTGGTTGCGGGCCCGTTGCAGCTCGTCTTCACCGATGGGCTCGTTGCGCACCCGGTAAAGCTGGCTCCAGAGTTCGCGGACCGCCTCTTCCCGCCTATCCGGGCTGGTGCCGATGTAGGCCCCCGCCGAGCCGGTGTCGGTACCCATCAGGGAAAATGATGACAGGCTGTAGGCCAGGCTGAGGCGATCCCGCAGTTCGGTGAACAGCCGGCCGCTTTGGCCGGAGAGCACCTGGTCCAGCAACTCCAGGGGGTAGCGGTCCGGGTCGTTGAGGGTGGTGCCCAAAAAACCGATGATGATATGCACCTGGGCCCGATCCCGGCTGATATTGACGATCTCCGGCCGGGCGGGGGGCTCCGGCGGCAGCATGGTTTCTTCCAGCTGCGACGGGATGCTCTGGTCGGCCGCCGTTGCCTGCCAGTCGGCGAAAAGTTCCTCCACCTGGCTCTTGACCCCTTCCGCATCGATGTCTCCCACCACCGCCAGCACCAGCCGGTCGGGCCGGGCGTGGTTTTGGTAAATGCGCTGCAGGTCCGCCACCGTTAGGGAGTTGATGGCGCCGGCGGCGCCCTGGGTGTTCAGGGCGTAGGGATGACCCCGAAAGAGGTTGCGGTTGAATTCCCGAAAGGCCACCGAGGGTAGGGAATCTTCCTGGCGGCGAAGGTTGGCCAGCAGTTCATCCCTCACCCGATCCGCCTCGTCCGGGGCAAAGGCCGGTTCCAGCAGCACGTCGCGCATCAGGATCAGGCCCTGGTCGAAGAAGCGGGCCAGGAAATCGCCCTGCAGGCCGAAGGTGTTGCGGCCGCTGAAACCTTCCAGCTCGGCGGCCATGTCTGCCACCAGGCGGGCCATCTGGCGGGAATCCCGATCACCGGCCCCCCGTGGCAGCAGTTCGCTGATAAAGGTGAAGGCGCCGTTGGTCAGCGGGGTTTCACCGCTCAGGCCGCCGGGGAAGACGGCCCGCACCGCCACCGTGGGCACCTCCCGCTGTTCCTGGACCAGCAAGATTATGCCGTTGTCCAGGGTGTAGCGGTGGGTGTGCGGCGGCAGGGCGTCATCCCGCGTCGCAGCTCGCCGTTGCCGGCTCTGGTCGGCCGCCTCCTGCAGGATGGCGCTCAGTTGTTGCCGATCCAGGTCGATGGCTGAGCCTTCCGGGGCCAGCAGGCCGGCGGTGAGGCGGGAGGGCTGCAGGTAGCTGGCGGCCACCCGCTGGATGTCCTCGGCCTCAACGCCCCGGATGCGTTCCAGGTAATCGTGTTCGCGGGGGTCGCCGGTAAGCAGCTCGAAGGAGCCCAGCACCCGGGCCATGCCTTCGGCCCGTTCCAGGTTGAAGACGAAATCCGCCTCCAGGTTGCGCCGAGCCCGGTCCAGTTCTTCGTCGCTGACCGGGGCGTGCTGCAGGGCCAGAATTTCAGCCATGATCTCCCGGATCACCTCCCGGCTGCGGTCGGCGTCCAGCACCGCCCCCACCCGGAACAGGCCCGGATCCTGGGAGCTGAACAGCGAGGTGCCGATGCTGTAAACCAGCCCCAGTTCGTGGCGCAGGCGTTCGTGGAGGCGCGAGGCATCGCCCTGGCCCAGGATCTGGCTCAGCACGTTCAAGGCGGCGGTGTCCGGGTGCTTGAAGGCGGGTACTGGGAGGGCCATGGTCAGGTGGGTCTGGTTGATTTGCTGTTCCTTGCTGAAAAAACGAAAATCCTCCTGGGGCGGCTCCGGCGGCAGGGCACGGCCGGGGGTGTCTTCCCGGCGGGACATCTCGCCAAACAGCCGGCGGCTGGCCTCCCGCACCTCGGCGGCCTTGACATCGCCCACCACCACCACCGTGAGATTGTCCGGGTGGTAGTGGCGCTCCACGTAAGCGAGAATATCATCCCGGCTGATGGCCGCCACGCTTTCCCTGGAGCCGATGATGGGCAAATGGTAGGGGTGGGTGGTGTAGGCGTGGGACATCATTTGTTGGAACAGGTAGAGTTCCGGGCGGTCGTCGCGCATCTGGATCTCTTCAAAGATCACCGGCTTTTCCCGCTCCATCTCCTCTGGGTCGAACAGCGAGTTGAGCACCGCGTCGGCCAGCACCTCCATGGCCTGGTCCCAGTGGCGGGCGTCCAGGGTGGCGTGGTAGACGGTGTTCTCGTAACTGGTGTAGGCGTTGATTCGGCCGCCCAGTCTTTCGATGGCCCCGGCCACCTCTCCGGGGCCGCGGTCGGGGGTCCCCTTGAAGATCATGTGCTCGATGTAATGGGTGATGCCGGCCTCGTGGGGCTGTTCGTAAACACTGCCAGTTTTCACCCAGATCTGGACGGTTGCCCCCCCGGTCCCGGGCGTTTCCCGGGTAATCACGGTGAGGCCGTTGTCCAGTTGGCTTTTGTACATGCGGGGGGATAGCTGTTGGGCGTAAATGTCATCTGGTATCATAGTGGGGGCTAAAATACCAGCTACCAGGAAAAGAACAAGAAGTTTGCCAAAAGAAAGTTGCAGCATCTAAAACCTCATTTGTTTAAGCATAAGTAACTGTCCAGCAGCACCCCCGAAAGCGGCGATCAGGTCGGCTTGAGTACCCTGAGGTACGCTACGCCGACTTGGCTTACCGCAACCTGGAGCACTGCTGAACAGTTACTTGCCAGAGTTAGCTGGATAGTTACAAGCATGAAAGTGTTTCCGGCGCCAAAACCAGAGCAGCAGCGCGGCGGCGATCATCAGCAGGCTCAAAAGCTGGCCGCGGGTGAGCAGGCCCAGGGCCAGGCCCAGGTGGGCGTCGGGCTCCCGGAAGAATTCCACCGTGAAACGGAAAAAACCGTAGCCGCCGAGGAAAACGGCCACCAGTCGGCCGGCCGGCCAGTTTCTCTGCCAGTACAGGCGCATGGCACACCACATAATGACGAACAGGACCAGGCCTTCGAGAAAACTCTCGTACAGTTGGGATGGGTGCCGGGGCAGCGGGCCGCCGCCGGGAAAAACCATGCCCCAGGGCATTTCGGTCACCCGGCCGTAGAGTTCGCCGTTGATAAAGTTGCCGATCCGCCCCAGCCCCAGCCCAATGGGGGCCACCACCGCGTAGGCGTCAGCGGTGCGCCAGAAAGGCAACCCGGTGTGGCGGCAGAACAGCCAGCCGCCGATAAGCAGCCCCAACAGGCCGCCATGGAAGGACATCCCCCCCTGCCAGGTGGCCAAAATTTCCAGGGGATGCTGCAGGTAATAGGAAAAATTGTAAAAGATCACGTAACCCAGGCGGCTGCCCAGAATAAGGCTGATGATCAGCACCAGGTTGAGGTTGTCGAAGTGTTCGGCCAGGCCGGGGTGGGGGTAGCGCCGGAACTGGTAGCGCACCAGCAGGTAGGCGGCGGCAAAGCCCAGCACGTACATAAGACCGTACCAGCGCACGGCCAGGGGGCCGAGCTGGAAAATTATCGGATCGATGTTCGGGTAGTTGATCATTGACTGCATTTACCATATTGTGGCGCAAAAAAG
>PWWA01000039.1 GCA_003562145.1 Candidatus Woesearchaeota archaeon
AATGTTCATTCAACAAACGTTCATAACGACCATCCCTATTCCTGATTGTTCCAACCACTAACTCGCTGCCTTTTGGACAAAGCATGCAATCAACACCTTCATCGAAAGCAAATGATTTATCAACAACATCACTAACATCAACCCAAAGAACATCACAAGGTCTACGTTCTAATTCGTGATATACTATACCTGAATTTGTTCTTCTTGTTGCTGAAAAGCGAGTAAGGTTACGAGGAATTCCTATCCAGTCATGATCGTCTATAGGAGTCCAATATCTTAGATGGACAAAATCTATGTCAGGTCTTTCATTCAGAACAGCCTTAGCCTCTTCGAGAAAACCACGCCGAAAAAAATAACTATCATTCTCTATGTTTAAAACATATGGTGAATCAGTAGAAGAAATTGTGTTACTAAGGTTTAGTTGGTTATTAAGAGTGGTTTGCACCCAACCAGTTTCCGATCTTATATGTTCTCGCGATTGAAAAATTCCATATCCTAGATTCCTAAGTAATTCTGCCGAACCATCATTTGAAGCGTTATCTGTTAAACGCACATCCATTTCATGAATTTCCGGAATCGCTCGTTCGCCAATATGCAAGAGCAACCTCATCACCAATCACAATAATCTTCATATCACGTTCTGACGGAATAAACTCTTGCAAATAAACATATCCTTGTTGTTTTTGACCTGCAAAGTGTGTCTCTAAGCCCTGATCGAAAAGTTCATTGACATGAGAGACAAGCCCCCTACGATCTCTAAAAAGTCGTACATTATCTCCGGATGCTCCATCGTATGATTTTGAGACTTGTGGTAAAGGGGCTGATTGCGCATATGTTCTGGCCTCCTCAAAATCGCGAGTGTAGAAAGTCTGTGGGAAGGGGTACCCATTCTTACGAATCAGATAAAGTTCTGCAACCTTATCATCGTAGTCAAGAAGCATATGTGTATTGGGAAATACACGTTTTCCATAAAGATGTTCAAGCGCACGGATTTTTTGGGTTGCATCTATAAGGTCTCCTGGTACGTGCCAAACCCTCCAGAGGAATGCATCAGCTTCGGTTGCAAGAGCGTCCTCTATAAAAGTCGACTTATCAGGGTCGATAAATTCAGTTGCAACACCCATTTCTGAAAAATATTGAGCATAAAGATCATGCCAATTGACAGTATCCCAGAACTCTGACTTATCTCGAATAAGACCAACCTTCATAATAATCACTATAAAGTAATAATTTGTGGTTATTTATAAATATACTGGTAAAATAACCGGAAAATTTGCGAAAACAATTAAATTAATGCATTCTAAGAACCAGATACCTATTTACTCATTCTTTCGTTTCTTTCTCTGATAAAACTGTTATTCGTTTTGCATATTATTATATTCTTCAATACTTCTGAATCCTGGTTTTGTCTCAAAATCATCAAAAGGCAAGAAAAATTTAATATTCTTTTTTTCGTGAACATTTAATAAATAAAAAGATTACCTATTAACTTAAAAAACATGCACCGGCCGGGATTTGAACCCAGACCAACGGCTTTCGTCTCGAACCGATAAGC
The DNA here is from genome assembly GCA_003562145.1 of Candidatus Woesearchaeota archaeon. Taxonomy (GTDB): domain Archaea; phylum Nanobdellota; class Nanobdellia; order Woesearchaeales; family 21-14-0-10-32-9; genus PWWA01. Next base: position 1,556 of record PWWA01000039.1, read on the forward strand.
GTGGGCTTGAACGAAAGTGAAACCCACTTTGCGTGTCAACCGAGCGTAACCAGTTGTTGGAAGGCCGCTATCCTACCATTAGACTACCGGTGCTTTTTTTGAGGAGAACAACTCTTGTTTTTAAACGTTTTGAATTGGTGTTTTTACCTTGCGGAGAGAATTAGTATTACGAATATTAGGTTGAACAACATTAAGATTATCTTCATGATTATGTTTGCTGTTTTGAAGCCGCTTTTCTGCTTGTCTTTGACGTTTGCGGCTAGTAAATAAGTCATCCAGCCAAAGCCGATGAGCCAGATAAGAATTCCTATTGGGGATGTTATTAGTAGTATGAATCCTGCGACTGCTATGAAGAATGCCAGTAAGAATGCGCCTGCGCGGAAGAGCCCTTTTATTTCATTATTTATCTTTTTGGTTGGCATGTTTATTGGTTGCTTCTGGCTTTAATCATATAAATAGTTTTTGGGTTTTTATTGTTTTTTCTTGAAGTCCAGGGCTGCGGAGTTTACACAGTAGCGCTTTCCTGAGGGTTTTGGGCCATCACTGAAGACGTGTCCTAAGTGGCCCCCGCATTTCTTGCAGAGGATTTCTGTTCTTGGTATTAGTAGGCTTATGTCTATTTTTTTATCTATGTTTTCATGTTTTATTGGTTGTGTAAAGCTGGGCCATCCTGAGCCCGAATCGTACTTGTATTCTGAGGAGAATAACGGTGTTCTGCAGTTAGCGCATGAATAGATTCCTTTTTCTTTGTTATCATGGTATTTTCCGGTGAATGGTTTTTCGGTGTGTTTTTCAAACAAGACTTTTTTCTGGAATGGTGTAATGCTTTTTTCTTTCATGAAAAAAAGGGATGTTTTTATAGTTTAATAGGTTTTCTTGTTTACAATGGCTTACAAGAATGTTGTGAGGGAGCTGGGAACACATAAGGATGCTGAAAAAGCAAGTGTTTTGCAACGTTTTTTCAAGACGGGGAAGGGTGAGTATGGGGAGGGGGATGTGTTTATTGGTGTTAGTGTTCCTGTTCAGAGGAAGGTAACTGGGAAGTATTGGAAAGATTGTTCTCTTAATGATGTTCAGTTATTGCTTGATAGCAGGATTCACGAGCATAGGCTTACCGGGTTGTTTATCCTTACAAAGATTTTTGAAAAAGATGGTGATAAGAAAAAAATTGTTGGTTTCTACTTAGATAACACTAAGAATATCAATAACTGGGATTTGGTTGACAGCTCTGCACATAAAATCCTAGGGGATTATTTGGTTGGAAAGGATAAGAGGATTCTTTACGAGCTCTCGAAATCAAAGGATTTGTGGGAGCGGAGAATCAGCGTAATATCTTGCTTTGCTTTTATTGTGAAAAAAGATTTTGAGGATGCTTTAAGGATATGCGAATTATTATTGAAAGATAAGCATGACTTAATCCATAAGGCTACGGGTTGGATGCTTAGGGAAATAGGAAAAAGGGATTTGAAAGAACTTGAATTATTCCTGGAAAAACACCACAAAGTTATGCCGAGGACTATGCTAAGATATTCTATCGAGAAGCTTCCTGAAAAGAAAAGGAAAAGGTTTTTGGGATAATATTAATATAGTCCTGTGTTTACCTTTCCCGTTATGAATGGGGAAAGCAAAGGAAATATATTGGTGTTTTGTGCGCATAGCGATGACCAAGTCTTAGGGGCTGGCGGCGCGATGGCGAGGTATGCTAGGAACGGGTACGATGTTTACACTTTTATTTTTAGCTACGGAGAGAGAAGCCATCCACACGTGCAATTGAAGCATATTGCTACTACGCGGGTTAAGGAGTCCCAGGAAGCGGACGGTGTCCTAGGTGGGAGAGGCGTTTTTTTCTTTGGTGCAAAAGATGGGAATATCAAGGCGGACTTCGAGAAAAAGAAACGATTGAAAAACTTGAAAGAAGTCCTAAGGAAGTACAGGCCTGTAAAGATTTTTACGCATTCAATTGATGATATGCTCCCAGACCACAGAGGGGTTAGGCTGCTCGTCCTGAAAGCTTATGATGACTTGAACAAGAAGGAAGGCTTTAAGTGTGATGTTTATAGTTTTGATGTTTGGAACTTGTGGAATCTGAGGAAGAGGGAGAAGCCTGTATTGGTTGTGGATGTAACTGATTATTTCAAGTATAAAGTAAGAGCTTTGCATTCATTTAAGAGCCAGATAAGCTTTTTTTCGCATACTTTCCTGGTAAACTTTTTATATGTAGGGGCTTATATTAAAGCGGTGTTTAACGGCTTGAAGCACGGATATAGGTTCGCCGAGGTTTTTTACAAGGTACGATGAAAACAAAAGAAAAAAGGGAGGGGAAGCCAAGGCTTTTGATTGCTACGGATAACTTCCTGCCGAGGTGGGATGGAATTGCACGGTTTTTGTCCGAGATAATACCTAAGTTAGTTGACGAGTATGATGTTACCGTTGTAGCTCCGAGGTTTGGGAGCTATAAGCCT
>PWWA01000121.1 GCA_003562145.1 Candidatus Woesearchaeota archaeon
AGAAAACAACGCTCAATTGTATGTAGCAGCGTTGACTAATGCATGTGAGTGTAGTATAAAGTGGCTTGTTTTTGCACAAATCAAAGAGGTGTATCGTGGCCGATGTCTTTGCATTTCTTATTTTCGTCGCACCATTCTATCTGGCAGCGAAAATCAGGCAGCACTCGCTCGACGAGCGGCTCCTGCGACAGCAACTCGCGCTCCCGCGCGTCGTTCGGTTTTGCGGAGTGGAATACTGTCTCGACCGTAAGGCCGGCAGGTACTTCGCTCACACGGGAGGAAAGCACTTATCCTTACTGTCTTGGTGGGTTATGGTACTTAACCGTCAAGAGCGGAAGGTGTGGGAGGAGCTATTTCCGGAGTTTGTCGCGTCTATAGAGATGGGCGAGTCGCCAGTTTTGGCTGGCGTGCCAGTCCGAGAGGTCAGAGATTACGACCCAGGAGACGTGCCCACCTGCAACTAGCGAAGACAGCAGCGCGGAAGAGAGGATGTGACACCACTCACTCCCCTCTTCTGAGCGCTTTTTTATTTTAAGAAGCAGGCTGGTTGCGCTCTGTGCCAGGCGTGCAACACGTAGGATGCGTGCATGTCGGTAACAATACGAAAATAGTAGTACGAAAAAGCCCAGCCGTGCGTGGCTGGTGCTGGTTTTTGGAACTATCTGTATATCTATGATGCCGAGTGGTTTCCCCAAGACGGCTCGCGGGCGCGAGCCGTCTTGGGGTGTCGCGCTAGCGCTTCTTATTTGAACTAGGCGATATGTTGTCAAGTATCCTCTGCCAAAGTCTGTGATATTTGCGAGGTTCGACGATGCGATGATAGGCAGCAGCCTGCTGCCGAAGTGCGGCTTTAAGGGAGGCATCCGTTTGCTTGCGCGCGCACAAGCGGATAAATTTCCAAAGGTCATACGGTGGTCGGGTAAACATAATCGTGGCGCGCGTGAAAAAAAGTACTCCCTGATCCTCGCTCTTGGCACCGATGAGACAGGAACATTCCAAAATGTAGGTAGCGGCTTGTCTTTCCAAATCAGGATTCCAGCCCTGATCGTGACGTTCTTGCGTGTCTGGAATCACTGCGGATAGCTTCACAGGCTTGCCCTTCTGCATAGTCTCCTACTCCATAGGTTGTTACGTTGTTGCTGAAGACGTCCACGTAGCATACAACAACAAAATCGCCACAGTTGCAATACTCGTGGGCCAGTACCAACACGTGCAGGTATAGCTAGAGGGTGCCACAGTGGCCCTTAAAGCGGAAAGACTGCAGTCTTTCCGCTTTTTTAGCCTTATTTTGCACCAGTGTCCTTTATGTCCTTTAGAGTACTTCCGTGGGGATATCGTTCTCACTCGGTGGTTCTACTGCCGGTTCTACTAGTCTCGCAAAGACGATGAGGTTGTGGGTGTAGCGTTGCTCACCACGGATAAACTCACCCGAGCAGGTGATAAGACGCAGTCCGGCATGATCAATATCGCCGTAGACCGCCTGGGTCGGAAAGGCGTCTTGCGCCTCTCGCTCTAGGTGCGTCACCACAAAGTGGGCAGTACTACCGTCTGCGCGCTCAATGTAGATATCGTCTCCGGCCCTGAGCTGGCCAAGAGAGAAGAATACTGCCGGACCGTCTTGTGAATCGACGTGGCCCAAGACCACCGCCGGGCCAAGCTCGCCCGGTGTCGGACTATACTGATACCAGCCCACGGTGTCGTAGCCGTCTGGTACGGCGATGGTCCGATCAGGATTGAGACCAAGCGACTCCTCAAACGATGCCTCGATCGAGACTCGAGGGATCCGGATGACGGTCGGTGTCGCTCGTTCTAGGGTGAAGGTTGCTGCGGTTGCTGGGGCACTGTCCTCGCGGTATTCCGTGCCAGTGTACGTGAGTGGAGCGGATAGGTGTTGGTACGTGTATATTCCTACAGCAACTGCCAATACCGCAATAAGTACGGCACCGAGCGTCTTGGTAGTTAGGGACTGGTTTTTCATAGTTGTCAATATCTGTATAGTGCCGTAGTACGTGAAAGAGTGCAAGTGAGACGGGCTTGCTCAGTGGTGGTCTGGCTTGATTGTGTAACACAAAGCGCCGCCCACATTCGTGGGCGGCGCTTTGATTCCTCTACTTCCCTTCTTCTATTCGCTTAGCGCTGTACGCGAGCGACTCGAGCGAGCAACCACTGTACCGCCAAGGTGTTAAAGGCTGAGGTGTGGTTGTGGGCAGGCGCAGTACCACCAGCACCGGTAGCAGCGCCACCAACTGGTACGACAGATACTTGCTCACCAAGTACCAGACCGTCTGGTACATCAGTTTCCTCTACTTCCTCTTCTACTACGTCTTCGACCGTTGTGGTCTCACCAGCTACCTGCTGCACAGGTTGTGAGCGCAAGACTGGGCCTGAGCGAGCACCAGAACTGGTTGGTGTAGGGTCTGGATCAGGCTCCACACCAGGCGCTTCAGCTGTTTTACAGAGAATCAGGTTGTCGAGGAAGGTGCCGTAAGAGTTGTCGGTACCAGCTTGAGCAAAGGCAACTTCTACAGTATCACCGGTTGCGGTGAAGGTTACGCTGCTGGTCGCCCAGTCCTCTACGGCGAGGGCTTCACTGCCACCAGCAACTGGACCTTGTGTGGCCACTTCGGTGCCGTTGAGCAGTACAGACAAAAGGTTGTCATCAGCTGGTCGGTCTTGACGGGGAGCAAAAGCCCAGAATAGCTCGTACTCTGCCCCCTCTTCTACGGCTACTGTTTGGGCGATCTGCACCGCTTCGTTGGCATCTAGTTCAACGTACTGTTCGCCAGAGAAAGCCTGGTTACCACTCCAGTTGCGGTGGAATTCAAGTGATGCGCTCAGTCCATCTTGTACCGTTGTGACAATCCAACCAAGAGGATTACTGAAGAATTGGTAGCCGCTGGTATTGGTCACCACAGGCTCTTCAAAATCACCGTTACCGATAAGATTTTGTGGGAGTAGACACTGGGATGGAAACTCTGGCCGTGGCACTGGGTCTTCCTCTACAGTCTGTCGGTTGTAGAAGTTACAGGTGTAGATGTTTTCTGGTTCGTCTGTACGAACCTCTACAAATGCACGTGGTCCAGCATCTTCCTCAATACAGAACCAGGCAGTGCCAGTGCGATCAAATTCTTCCCAGTCTTCAGGTAGTGTCTCACGTACCTCGAAGTTTGTTTCGTCAACTGTTTCTGGGTTCACATCAAGCGCTTCTAGTTCACTGGCTAGCACTGCAAAGCGGTATTCACCAGATTCGTTCGTAACTGTCGTGGCGTACTCTGTTGTACCTTCTGTTAAAAGGTAGAGTGTAAATTCCCAATCAGGCAAGGTGCCCACCACTTCACCGTCTTGGTCCACTTCGTATTTAACGCCACTAAATACAAACAGCGGTTCCTCTACCACTTCTGGTGCGGTGTAGGTGTTGGTGAAGGTACAGGTTACATCAGTCACTTGCTCGGTGAGCGTGACGGTGAGCGTGCTGCCATCAACAGTGTAGACATCTTCGTCACATGTCACGCCGGTAAATTCCCACCCGTCTAGCTCTGAGAGGTCGCTTTCGGTAAATTCAAACTCCTCGTCTAGGGCAACGGTGAATTCCTCTTCCCCGCCATGAGCGAGTGTGAAGTCTTCGCCTCCAGCTACGGTGCTTGTGAACGCAAACACCTCTTGCGGTGCTTCCTCACCTACCACGTCTTTTGCGATAGTGATAGTACCGGTTGGGGCAGCATGCATCGTCATCACCGGCACCAAGGTGGCTACCAACGCTACGAGCGTGAAAACGGCGTGGCGCGGTACCAGCTGGTGCGCGTCATATGTGTAATGTTCATAAATATTATTGTTAAAATCGCTGATAAATCAACGAAGTTCGTCTTGTGCGCTTCCCTCTTGCAGAAAGATGACTTCTTACTCGTCACTATACTACTATTTTTAGAAAATACAAGGGTCTATAACGGTATTTACTGGTTGGGCGCACGCTCCGTACGGAGCGTGCGCCCAACCAGTAAATACCGTTATAGACCCT
>PWWA01000018.1 GCA_003562145.1 Candidatus Woesearchaeota archaeon
CAGGCCGTAAAACTTTTTCAGAGACATTCCACTCGCGCTCAATAACCTCAATCGTCTTCTGAACAACAAAGCCATCCGGAAGATTCCTCACCGCTTCCTGGACCTGGCTGATATGAGGAGCGTAAACCACGAAGAAACCACCCTGCTTTAAGACTTTCTTCGCTGTCCCAATAGCTTTCCAAGGCTCAGGAACATCTAAAAGGAAAACGTCGCAAAAACTTTTTTCGAAGGAATCTTCTTTATAAACATCTTTCTCTTCAAAAGAAACGTTCTTCAAGCCGAGAAAATCCGCGTTTTTCCTCGCAATCACAAGGCTTTCATCATTTACATCGAAGGAAAAAACTTTGCCGGCGAAACGCGCAAGGAAACAAGCCGAGGAACCACTGCCACTGCCAGCATCCACTACAACAGATTCTTCTCCAATACCTGTAAGAGCAATGATAGCTCCTAAATCTTTAGGAGTGATGATTTGGGCTTTCCTCTTAATATTCCTAAAGAAATCATTGAAAAGAGCAGGAAAAACCGCGAAAGAATCCTTACCAACACTGAAAAAACCATTTTTTTGCAATAAATCTTTCTTAACAACAAAGCCATTACCATGAAAATCCTTGTCTGAAGAGATGAAGTACTCCTCTAACTCGTTCAAGACAATTTTCCTGCCAGTATCCTTATCCACCACCACCCTAGGAAGCCTCAGCAAAACCTTTTTTTCATACATAAAAAACAAGGAAAACAAGCAGTTTTATAAAACTTTATAAATAAAAAACAAGTCTCGACACCAAGGGCCTGTAGCCTAGCCTGGATAGGGCGACAGCCTTCTAAGCTGTAGATCGAGGGTTCGAATCCCTCCAGGCCCGCCTCATTACTTCTAACGAAATTGAAGCTAAAACAAAATATATTAAAAAGAAAGCATTAACTAAGCTTTAATTAAAATAAAAAGACAATAGAAAAGGTGATTTTAATGAAAAAAAATATGATTGCAATAACAATAATCGCGATAATCGCATTAATAGTTGCAGGATGCGAAACAACGCCAGGCCAGGGAATAAGGATTCCTTCTGAATTCGACCCGGGCAAGCCAGCAACGACTAAGACGTTTAGCTCGGAAGCAGAGTTGCAAGCATTCCTGAACAGCATTGGAAGGACTGATTCCTACTTTGACGGCATGTTTGGAGCAGACCAGAGAATGGTCATGGACGTAGCCATGGAATCAGCGGATTTCGCCCTAGCACCAACCGCTGCTATGGATAGGGATTTCTCTGAGACTAATGTACAAGTAGCAGGAATTGATGAAGGCGACATAATCAAGACTGACGGGGAATACATTTACACCGTTACAGGGAATACTTTGTTTATTATTAAAGCGTACCCAGGGGAAGAAGCCGTGGTTGAAAGCAAGATAACCTTTGAGGATAGCCCACAAGGGTTATACATATCTGGAAATAAGCTTGTTGTGTATGGAAGGGCTACGAATCTTGACTTTTTAAGAGAGCAAAATATTAGGGCGAGCCAAGGCATGTCATTCCTAAAAATATATGACGTCTCAAACAAGGAAAGGCCTGTGGTAGATGAAGAGTACTGGTTTGAAGGAAGGGCATTCGAAACGAGGATGAAAGACGGCTACGTTTACTTTTCAACGGTAAGCCAGCCAGTGCAAAGGATTGATTTCCCAACACCAATAATTATGCGTGGAGAAGCCATAGATAGCGTGCCTGTAAGGAACATTTACTATTATGACGCGCCATACCAGTCAGCTAATTTTGTGAATATCCACGCTATAAACATAAATACTGGCAGGACTAGTTCTGCTAGCATAACCGTGGAGAGGGCTGAAACATTGTACATGTCGCATGACAACGCGTACATAACCCATACGCAGTACGTAAACGAGTGGGAGATACAGCAGAGAATCATGATACAAGTACTTGAAGGAAAAGCAACTGCTGCGGACAGGGAACTTATAAAACTGATAAGAAACATAAACCCAAAAGTAATGAACGAAAGAGAGAAAAACCAGAGGATACTCCAGATATTAACTTTTTACTATGAATACTTAAGCAGTGATGAGCAAAAAGCCGTGGAAGAAGAAATTGAAATAAAGGTTAAGGAAGAACTCGAAAAATACGAGTATAGGGAGTACACGATTATAAGCAGGATAAGCATAGACAGGGACAGGATACGCCTGGAAACAACAGGACAAGTCCCAGGCAGGATAATAAACCAGTTCTCCCTAGACGAATACAAAGACGTTTTAAGGATAGGAACAACCATAAGCCCAACGTGGTCAAGATTCGACAAATCAAGAACAGAATCAACGAATAACGTCTTCACACTAGACATGAACCTAAACATACTAGACCATGCAGGAGACATAGCACCCACGGAGAGCATTTACAGCACGAGATTCGTAGGAGACACGTTATACATGGTAACGTTTAGGCAGGTCGACCCGTTCTTCGTCGTAGACCTAAGCGACCCGAGAAACATAGACGTCCTAGGAGAATTAAAGATTACCGGCTACTCAAGATACTTACATCCTTTCGACGAGAACACAGTGGTCGGCGTAGGCCGCGAAACAACTGAAACAGGAAGGCTTCTCGGAATGAAAGTTTCATTGTTCGATGTAAGCGACTTTGAAAACCCAAAAGAAATAGCTAAATATGTAACGGATGAACGGTACGCACAGACTTCAGCTGAATTCGAACACAAAGCATTCCTCCTAAGCAAAGAAAAAGAATTGCTAGTACTGCCTGTTTACAGCCCTGACTACGGGCAAGGAAGCCAAGGCTACAATGGAGCAATGGTATTCAGAATAACCAAAGATGAAATCGAGCTAAGAGGATTAATAGACCACTCCGAAGCAGTGCCCAGGGAAACCAGTAGCGCACCAGTTGAGCCTGGAAGGGTTGTAATGCCAAGGCCATGGCATTACGGGCCACTAGTAGAAAGAAGCCTCTACATAGAAGAACTCTTGTACACGAAAAGCCCTAACCTGCTAAGAATAAACAACCTCGAAGATTTGAGCACAGTAAAAAACCTGGCTTTAACAGAAGAAAGAGAAACAGGAATACCAATATACTAATTTTTTTATTTATTTTTTTTAATTTATTCTTACTCCAAACAAAAAGTGTTTTTAAAGAAAACAATTATAAATAAAAACCGAACCCTATAACTAAAAAATACGCGGACGTGGCCAAGCGGTCTAAGGCGGCCGCCTGCAGTTAATTGCTGTAAAGAGCCCAAAAAAAAGATTTGGCAATGACTAGCTGACAGCGGTTATTCGTGGGTTCAAATCCCACCGTCCGCTCATATTCCATTCTAATAAAAAACAAGTACTCAGGAAGAAACAGCCTTACTCGTACAACTCAAAACTACCCCTACGGGAAGTATAAACCTGCCGCTAGCACTCAAAAAAATAAGGGAAAGTCTAAATTATAATATTGCTACAGGTAGTCTTAGTCCAAGCGCTATGAATATCGTAGTAGCCCTGCGTGCAAAGACGCACACCATCAACCGGGCTCTTTAACACCAAGCCAGGCATATAAGCAACTGTACTGGTAGGACTACAACTACTAGAACTAGTCCAACAATACCTTAACTGACTAGGAGGATCAACCACGAAATCGTAATTAACATCAACCTCAACAGCACCAAGCAAAACAACACGGCCATTATAAGTAGGACGATTAACAACCTCCAAGGCTTTAGAAACTTGCTGGCAGGCAACAGAACCATTAAAAGACCCCGTAGCCCTAATATACTTCACACCACGAGAATTATAAACGCTGTGATAACAAGTACTAGCCTGGTTAACATTCTGAGCATCCTGATCACTTACCACCCAGAGAGATTGAGGACAATCACTAAAAGGACCATTAGGGCTGCTACCAACACCTAGCTTACCAGTGAAAACACCAGTATTACCAACCCAAGTAAAGCCACCAACACTACTCCCATTATCACCAACAAACAACAACCGAGGAACACTCAAATAACCAATACTA
>PWWA01000019.1 GCA_003562145.1 Candidatus Woesearchaeota archaeon
ATACTTATGGAAAATAGTAATTCTGGCAGGCCTAAGTTTATAGTTCTCATGACTGATGGAGTCCCGACTCATTGCGCGTACGGTTCCTGTGACAGCACTTCATATGTTTTCGGGCAGCAGTATTGTGAAGGTTTGTGTGATACTGAAGGTGCTTGTGACCAAACAGACATTCCAGGCCAGTGTAATGAGTGCGCTTTGAACAGGTTGCCGGGAGATAATCTCTTATTTTCTGCTCGAAGAGCAGTAGATGATTTAGGAGCAACAATATTTACTATTGGATTCGGGCCTATTGATACATGTAATTATGCTAACGAAATACTTCAGGAAGTTGCTGATATTGGTGGTGGCACGTATCAGCAGAGTTCTGATTCTCATGGGTTAAAAGATATCTACTCTAATATTTCTTCTGAGATTCTTCAGAGGCTTGATGTTGAGGATCAGGTTGTGGTTATTGATATTCCTGGTTCTGAAGCGGAGCTTTTCAGTGATTCTTACATTGAATATAGTTTTGTGCCTTATGATTTGTTGTATGATGCTGGGAGGATTGTGCTTAATCTTGAGTCAGGTGTTCCTTCTGGTTCGTGCGATATTAGTATTAGTATCCCTGAATTGTTTAGGCCTCTGGATGGTAGGATTACAAGTTATTCTGGGAGCCATTGGACTGACAGGCTTAATGTTAATGGCCGCGAAGTCTATGATTTGTCTGTGTTTGGCGATGATTATTATAAGTTAGGCGATCCTTTTATGATTGGTATTCCTTTTGGCTTGCTTGGAAGTAATAATGATTTTGTTCTTAATGTTGTTAATGCTTCTTTGGATTCTCAGGCTTGTTCTAGTCATAATAAGCTGATTTATGCTGCTAGTATTCCCTCTGTGTTTAGTCTTTCTAGGGTTTATGATGTGATGGATGGCTGTGAGTGGTTTGTGCAGACTGTTGGGAGTGTTAAGAGTGTAGTGATCCCCAGTGATTATAATGGAGGGAGCACTTGTTATTATAATGAGACTAACATTCCGGGTGTATACAATCCTGATGATGGCTGGCAGGCATTGGCTTATAAGATGTTTTCCGAATTGGATATAAATAATGATGGTATTGTGGATATTGATTTTGAAGCCCAAAACCTTGTGTTTACGCCCGTATATGTGGATGATATTCCGTATATGTGGACTCCGTCTATTTTGGAGGTCGTGGTATGGCAGTAAAATCGCAGTTTTTGGAGATTGATGTATTGCTTGCTATAATAATATTGGTAGCAGGGGTTATACTAATAAAGGCTTTCTTTATACACACCTTGGAAAATCCACAGGTTGACAAGCACTCTTTTGATGCTGTAACATTGCTGAACACTATGCCCATGGGAAGCCTCAGCCTCAGCCATTCACTCGAATCCGCCCTAGCCGGTGCAGGAATATCTTATAATCCTGACGAGCTTGTTTCAAGGCAGATAGCGATACTCGTAATAGACGGACATCAGGGTTTAGCTGAGAGGCTTGCCGGAGAAGCCATTGAAGGAATTATTCCAAGAAACTTTGGCTACACTGTTTCTTTTGTGAACGGAACTCAAAGAATACTTCTGGATTCATACGGTGAAGAAGCCGACCAAAGGATTGAAAAGAATGTTGTTTCATCTTCCAGGGTAATGCTAACAGGACTCCAACTAGAAGAGCCTGTTTCAGGCTATACCGGCTCAATATTTGTATCCAGTCCCCGGAGGGAAATCTCATCTTATTACTACTTCGGAGGATTCGTAGGACAAGGAGACATATCTGTCAGGCTCGAAGTGCCGGTAAACGCACAAGAAATAACAAACGTTTATTTGGAGGGCGGCTTTCGAAGTTCTTTCGACCTCTATATGAACGGGGGGCATTGCCACTCTGAGAATATTCAATCATCAGAAGAAGCAATTGTGTCCGAAGTAAACGCCAATGACTGCGTTGAATACGCAGAGTTTGGCGAAAACACTATAAATATTAGCTTTAACGGCGATAAATTAGAAGAAAAATTTATTAGCGGGGGATTCATAAGAATATCTTATCTTACAGACTTGCCTTTGCCAATAAAGAAAACGGAGAAAAAATATTTGCCGGATATAAAAGGCATATTTAACTTATACGACTCAATTTACGCGCCTGGAAGAATAGAAAGCATGAACATAACCCTGGAATACCACGCGAATTACTCGGAGACAAATACCACTATTTTCTTCTCAATCGGAAACCAAACACTTTTTGAGGACAGCCATTCAGAGGAACCACAACAATTATTTTTTCACAACACACAAATTGCATCCCTATTAGATTATGAATCGCTTGAAAACAAAACAATACCTTTCAGGTTTGGATTTGAAAATGTCACAAAGGAGATACTTGAAGGCCAACTCGTGGACCTATCAGTTATAACTGACTTGTCCGGGAGCATGAACTGGAACTTTACGCATAGCAATGTCAACGGCATCCGAAGGGATTGCGATAACGAAAGTCTTTACAATCCCTCAACTAGGAGGATAGATGTTGCTAAATGTATTTTACATGATTTTGTAGATGAAATTATGGATATACCTGAAAACAGGATTGGCCTAATAGGGTTTGAAGAGACCACAAGGGAATTTCTACCTCTGACTAATGATACTGATGAGTTGCACGCTGAAGTTGATAGTTATGTCGCGAGTGGATGGACGTGTATCGCCTGCGGCATCTATGATGCTATAGAGCAATTAAAAGAATCCCCCAGCGAAAGGATGCGAGTCATGCTTATTATGAGCGACGGCGAAGCCAACAGATGCGATAGTAGGGCTCCTCCTTATACAGCTAACTGCGGCACAAGTAGAGCAATACAGCAAACTCTCAGCCTAGCACAACAGGCTTACAACGAGCACAATATCAGCATTTACACCGTGGCATTCCTAGAAGAAGGTTCTACTACTTTGGATGCTGTTGCACAATTTGACTTGGAACTATATCCTAATAATTCTTTTACAGGCCTTGACCCTGAAGAGATCGCCGAAATTTATGGCGCGATTGCAAGGAGCATCATTGATGCCGCAGCATATGATTCCCAGGTTATAACAATTGATTTGCCCGGCGTTGAATCCAGGCTTCTCGGAAGCTCATACATAGAATATTCATTTACCACCCATGATTTGCCAGGAGAAGCCGGAAGAATAATCATAACCGGTGAATCCCCGGCTTTTGGCAGCAGTTCATGCAGCCATTCCTTTGTTTTTCCCAACCACATGAATCCTTTGGATGGCATGATAATTAGTTATTCCGGGAGGCATTGGACTGACAGGCTTAATGCTAACGGTGAAAATGTTTATGATTTATCCTATTTCGGAAGCAATTATCCGTTCTTGGGAGATCCTTTCGTGATAGGCATTCCTTTAGGCGTGCTCGGGCGAGCTAATAATTTTGTTTTGAATACCGGGGATTTCCATGGGGATTCCAAAGGTTGTTCTCCTTATAACAGGCTAATATACGCTGCCAGCATACCATCTTCTTTCAGGCTTGATGATGTTTATGCGAGGGCTGAAGGCTGTACGTGGACCGTTGAAATGCTTGGCAGAGTCTCGGAGCTTACCATACCTTTGGGTTATGCAGGGGGAAATACTTGCAGTTACATGCCTGGCAGCGTTTCTTATGAGGCGGATGATGCTTGGCAAGCGTTGGCCTTTAAAATGTTCTCATCGTTTGATGCGAATGGTGATGGCGTCCTGGACATTGATTTCGATGAGCAAGACATAGAGTTTAACATGGTATTAATAGATGATATTCCGTATATGTGGACTCCGTCTATTTTGGAGGTCGTGGTATGGCAATAATTGTTTTGAATAGGAAAGGGTATTTTTTTAGCTTAACGGTGATTATTGCTTTGTTGTTGGTATCTGTTTATTTTGCTGCTTTCACTAATCCGGGTCAGAGTAGGGAGGCTTCTGTTTCCACGCTTAGGATTAACGAGGTTAACAGGTTCTTGTCTGCTTTAGAGGAAGATGC
>PWWA01000098.1 GCA_003562145.1 Candidatus Woesearchaeota archaeon
CTAGAAATGCGTATTCGAGGCTTGTGCCTGACTGGATGTATGTGCTCAGGTGGAGTATTGCGCGGAGCATTTCCTCTGAGTACTCCATTATTCTGGTCGTGTAAAAAATGCTGATTGGATAAATGTAAAGCACTAATGATAATGTAGCCATAATAAACAGTATTGTTGATGATATAAAACCTGAGAAGAAGCTTGCTAAGACTCCGAATATTATTCCTAGCACAAGTATTATTGCAGATGTGAACACTACGCTGTTAGCAGAGTAAGGGAATACTACGAAGGATAGCTTTTTTTCTAGCTTCGTAAGCTTTAAGTCGTAGTTTACAGATTCTCCGAGCTTGTAAATCCTAAGTAAATTCGCAGACATTATTGATCTCTTCCCCGTGCCAAGATGCTCTTAAGCTCTTTTGTGAACTGGCTCATGAATTCTTTTTTATTTTCTTCTGATTCGAAAGGCTTTAGTTCTTTTACTAGTTTCATGAACAAGTTGTTTTGCTTTGACAGGTACGGCGCTTCGAGAAGGTCAGCGTCTCCCTTGCTGAATTCAAGCATTTTTTCTTTTGCCCAAGACCTGAGGTACATGTCGTCTAGTACGGAGTTGTAGTCTTTGTAGCCTTCAGTCCTTGCAAGTATGTTTTGCAGGGTCAACGATTTTCCTTTAAGAAGATATTCTGTTGGCTCTAGTTCATCTGTCTTGGGGTTGTAAATGAATAAGTCTTGGAACATCGGTGTGTCCTCCCAGTCTTTGAGGACTTCTGTTACTTGTATCACGCGCCTTTTCCTGCCAACGCCTGAAGGGTCCTTGATGAGGTTTTGTATTATGATTATATCTGTTGCCTTGAACGAGCCTTTTGGGACTCCTAAGTCGTTTACTACCCTGTCATATACTCCGTACGGGTTGTCAGCGTGTATTGTTCCGGCTACGACGTTGCTCATCGCGCCGACGCGCATAGCTTCGTATAGTATTTTTGCCTCTACACTTCTTACTTCCCCTACTATTAACGCGGAATCACCTAGCCTTAAAGATGTTCTCAGTCCTTTTTCGAATGGTATTTCAAGGCTTTCCTCTATTAATGCTGACCTTACTTTTAAGGGGAGGATGTCGTAGCCGAGGTCTTTATAATCCGAGACAGGGAGTTCCTGGGTGTCTTCTATGGTTATTATCCTGTACCTTTGCAGTATTTCAAGTATTAGGCTTCCGAGCAGGGAAGTCTTTCCTGAACCCCTTGGCCCGGCGGTGAGGAAGGAGCGGCCGTGGGATATTACGAGGCTCATGAACCCGGAGAATAATGCGTTAACGGATTTGTTTTTCATGAATAACGGGAGGGTCCAGGGCTTGTCCCTGTGTTTCCTTATGGAGAATCCCACTCCGAATAATGAGAATGGCGAGATTATACCTGCAACCCTTGCTTTTACGTGGCCTACGCTGAGTTCGCCGTCTATCTGCGGCTGGGCTTTATTTAATGGCCGTCCTGTGTTGATTTTTAGCCTTGTTAGTAGGAAGTTCAGGAATTCGTCTGTTGCGTATATGTTTGAAACGCATTCCTGGAAGTCACTGTGTATTATTCTCATGCTTGTCTTGTACGCAGGCGGGTTAATGTTTATTTCGAGTATTTTTTCATCCAACAACAAGTGTTCTAGTATGCCGTAGCCTTCATACCATCTTTTGATGTATTCGTGGTCTGTGTACCCTGTTTTCTTGAATTCTTCGAGTGAATCATGTATTCGTGGGAGTGCCCTAAGCAATATTTTTGATTCTGGCAGCTCGATTGTGTATATGTACTGCGTTCCTTTTTCATCTAGGAATATTTTTATTTTGGCGCCAGTAGGAAGCTCGTATATGTCCATTATCCTGGCATCCGGGGGGGGCGATGTTATGTTTACGTCTAGGAAGAAGGGGATTATTGTTTTGAGCTTGAGGTCTTTCCCATATATTTTTGTGAAGTATTTTGTTTTTACGAGTATGTGGTCTGCTTCTGATTTTACGCATCTTTCCCTTAGCTCATCGTTTTCTTTCGGGCTTGAAACGAGTAGTCCTTCTTGTTCTGCGTCAATAATTAGCAAGTCTTTTTCATCCACTTTGCTCCCCTAATAAAAATTATTGTTTGATAGTTAATGAGTATATTGTTAGTTCACTTTAAATATTTCTGCAACCCCTCGAGAGTAGTCTTTATTTTTTGGTGTTTGTTCCGATAACTATTTATATGAATTAAATACAAAATCTTATTAATGTTTGAATCATTAGGCTTAGGGCAAGGAAAAAAGAAAGAGTTGTCGGATAAGGATGTCCGCGCGGCAATCGAGATGCTTTCCACTAGTGTAGAGTCGATTAATCAAA
This sequence comes from Candidatus Woesearchaeota archaeon, assembly GCA_003562145.1. Lineage (GTDB taxonomy): Archaea > Nanobdellota > Nanobdellia > Woesearchaeales > 21-14-0-10-32-9 > PWWA01. Next base: position 2,339 of record PWWA01000098.1, read on the forward strand.
GGCTATCCGGGACTAACATGGATGATTCTTTTAATTCAGCGCTCAAGGAATTCTTGCCAAGGGTGCATAAGGCGTTGCAGTACTTAGGCCGGGAGACTGATAAACTGCAGAGGAATGTCACTGATATGACGAATAATTTTTATAAGTTCGAAAAAAATATCGAGAGCATTGTTAACGGGCTGAAGCAAGATATTACGCGGCAGAATGCTAAGATAAGCGATGCGATTGACAAGATAGATACCACGCAGTCCCTCACAACCAGGACTGTGGATGAGAGCAACTCTAATTTCATGAAGAAAATGGACCAGATGATAAACATACACTTGCAGGAAATACAATTGTTAAGGGACCAGAACAATGAGTTCGTGAAAAGAATGACAAGCCTCGAGAATTATATGAGGGAGGCTTTTAAGAGGCAATAGTGTTTTATCCTATGCAAGTTATATTTAGCCCTTCTTGTGTTCTTAGGAAGAAGCAGTGGTATTCATGGGTGAAGAAGAACCTTGAGGCTTCCGGGCTTGTAAGGTTTAAAACGGTTTTTTCTGTTACGTTGCACTGGCAAGTCCTGCATATTAATTCTTCGTTTATGGTTCCGCAGATGCTCCTGCCTTTTGTTTCTATCAAGACCCCTGCAGGCAGGGAAACTGTTGTTCTAAGGTATGTTTCTTCTGGCATCGCGCATACTGAGTTGCACATAGTGTAGAGCGAGTCAATTGAGGTTTGCACGGCTATAACTTTATCGTCTTCTGTCTTGATTAGTACGAATTGCACCATTATGCCTACCGCCAGGAGGACGCTTACTATTCCTACGATTACCCATACTGTTTCTTCCATTTTTTAATAGGATTGTTTTAACATGGCAAAAAAGAAAAAAAAATGGGTTGGTTTATGGACCTCCTATTTCGTTAAATCTTCCAACAACAAACCAGTGAAGAGGGTCCATTCCTGGTCCTTTAACACAAATAGGGTCGACAACTCCTGTGCGTACCAGGTTTTCTGTAAGCTGGGCTTGCACTGCAGGGGTATGGCCTACTTCATTCCAATAATTTTCCAGGAATCGCTTGCACGAGTTATGATTTATTGTTTGGCCACAGCAATTATCAATCATTGCGTGGCAGGGCACTGCGTCCTCGCAAACCTTTATGCCTGCCATGAGGGTGTCGTCAACGCCTTTCACGCCATCCAGGTTCAGGTCTAGAAACCTAGGCTCCCTTATGGCGTCGCTGCCGTATGTCAGGCAGAACGCTGCCATTGCAGCAGTGGTGCACCCCCTGGAGGATGCGTCACGGCAAGCACTATTGCAATAGTCCCTTGCACTCGTTCTTATTTGCTCTTGCTCCCTAGCCCTTGCTTCTTCATCCATCCTTGTCTGCTGGTCTGATAACTGGCTTTGAAATAATTGTAGCAACAGCAATGCCACTGCTAGTATTACGAATAAGGCCACGAATATCTCGATTGGCTTTTCGGTTCCTTTCTTGTTTGAAAACATCTTTATTTCCACCTCTCAACTAGTAACTTCGATTGTTCCTATTGGATTGTAATATATGAAAAGCGCGTTCGGGTTTGTGCCAAGGTTACCGATTTGAAAGCTCCATTTATCATCGAATTACAGTGTTTGGCCATTCAACAACGCTACGTTTGGA
>PWWA01000008.1 GCA_003562145.1 Candidatus Woesearchaeota archaeon
CTGGAATCGTACTCGATTATTTCAAATTCTGGTTTGCCCGCTATAACCCCTGATTTTATTTCCCTTGCCCGTATATCCTCAGAAGAGTATTTTTTCTTTGCTATGGCTTCATCAACTAGCTGCCGTAAATTGTTCTTATCCACCCCTCCCTCAGAGTATTTCGTTGGGATGTCTCTCTGGACGCGCATAACCCTGCAGTACCTTGGGACAAAGCGAAATGATTCCGAGATTATTTCACTTGCTTGCTTAGTGGTTAGGGGTGTGAATCTTCCTTTTTTGTGATCAACGAATAGCTTTGTGCCAGGCATGACCATCGTAGGATATATTTTGAGCATGTCAGGCCTGTAATCCGGGTTTTCGAATAGTTCCCTGAAGCACCATATGTCTTGCTCCTTAGTGACGCCTGGCAGCCCCGGCATCATGTGGAAGTTAAGCTTAAATCCTAGGTCTTTGAGTTCCCGGATGCTCTTAATTGAATCTTTTATGCTATGGCCCCTATGGGTTTCTTTTAGGACGTGATCGAATAATGTTTGTATTCCTAGCTCTACTCTTGTGCACCCGAGCTCAAGCATTTTATTGCCGTGCTCCTTAAAGCCCCAGTCAGGCTTTGTCTCTATTGTTAAGCCTACGCATCTTATCATGGAGTCCTCGTTTTTCTTCTGGGCTTCCCTTAGATTTGTTTCACCCATTTTTTTGAGATTGAGAAGCTTTTCCTTTATTTTGTTCGCCCTCACGGTATTTGTTATGCTCCCTGGTAATAAGAAGAATTCTTTGAACTTTTCTATGTCGAATTCGCCTTCTGGGTAAAATTGTTCTGAGAAGTCATTCATTGCCTGGAATGCATCCCTGACAAAGCATTCTTGGTAACTGTAAGTGAAGCTTGGGAATGTGCCACCCATTATTATGAGCTCTAACTTATCCGGGTTTTGGCCGATGGCGATGTATTGCTCTAAGCGATTCATAACTTGTAGGTATGCGTCATAGTCATTCCTTATGCCTCTCATCGTGGCGGGCTCATGGCCTGTATATGATTGTGGTACGTTGCCAAAGTAACCGCCTGGGCCACCAGGGCAATACGTGCATTTGCCGTGCGGGCAGCGAAACGGGGCAGTCATAATTGCTACTACTGCGACGCCGGAGCCTGTCCGCACCGGCTTTGTCTTTAAGTATTTTCTTAGGAATGGAACATCCTCTTTTTTCGCGTTGAGCAATAGTTCTATGTCTGTTGGCAATCCTTTTGTTCTGTGAGCCCTGCTTAGTTCTATCTTCGCGTTTGCAAGCTCTTTCTTCGAGGGCTTTTTTTCCTTGATGAACCTTATGAGTTCACCGAGGTAGCCAGGAGAGAATTTTAGCTCGGCTTTTTCGTGCCCTGCTTCAGCTTGCCTTATAGCATTTCCATCCATGTTCTTGGTACTGGTATTTGTTTTAAATAAGTTGGGGTGAAAAAAGAATAATTTTATATAACTATTAAATATTGGGATTTGTATGAGTCAGCCGACGGATGAGGAGCTTAGGAACATGAGCCCTGAAGAGATTGCAGGGCTTCAGAAACAGAATTGCCTCTTCTGCAAGATAATCGAGGGGGAGATTCCTTCTAGGAAGGTGTATTAGGATAAGGATTTTTTGGGCGTGCTGGATATTTACCCTGCGGGTGAAGGGCATGTTGTGCTGATGCCAAAGAAGCACTTGCAGGTTATGCCGCAGATGCCTCCGGATCTTACGGCTAAATTCGGGGTTGCATGCAAAAAGGTATCCGGGATGATTCTCGGGGCTTTTAATGCTAAGGGGACTTCTGTGTTTATTGCCAATGGCTTGCATGCCGGGCAGAAAGCGCCGCATTTCATGGCGCACATAATTCCCCGGGCGGAAGGTGATTCTGTGAGCCTTAACCCTGCTATGAGAGAAATTACGTTAAAGGATTTTGAGGAAGTTAAGTCTAAGCTCGCGGTGGCTGGTAGTGGAAGAGCTGAAATTAATGAGGCACCCGGGAAAAAAGAGCGAGGGAAAGAAGAAGCTGACCTTGACGCTGTTTCGAGGTTGTTTGAGTAAGGATGGAAGACCAAGTAATTATGAAGGATGCTGAAGTCGCGGTTTTGCTGCCTGCGCGCGGCTTCACGAAAGGGCATATGATAGTTGTTCCTTTAAAGGAATATGTTATAATTGAAGATGTTCCGGATAGCGTTCTAGGCAAGATGTTCCAGGTTGCGAATAAGCTGTCCGATACGCTTTTCAGGACAATGGATTGTACGGGAACTAATATTCTTATACAGAACGGGTCTCCTGCAGGCCAGTTTAACAAGCTTTTCTCGATTAATGTAATTCCGAGGTTTGAAGATGATGGTATTAAGCTTGAATGGACTCCTAAGCAAGCTGATGAGGAATCACTTGTCAGGTCTCTGGCTTCTTTCCAGGGCTATGATTCTTCCCTGAAAGAAAAGGCTTATGTTGAAGAGCAAAAAAGGAAGGCAGAGTCAAAACAAGAGGAAGAGGAAGTCAGTGAAAGCTACCTTTCAAGGTCCATAGATAGGATACCCTAGAAAATTAATATTAGCCAGTTACCGAGCAGCAGTGTTGCTATGTATGCTAAAAGAAAGCTTGGCACGAATGGAATGCCTTGTTTCACAGCGACTTTTTTCACTTTGTTTTTCTTTAACATTTGTATGTCTTTAACAGACACTCCTGTTTTCGGCGGCTTGAATGTCTTATTGTTTTCTATTTTTACTTCTTCAACTACCCAATCACCTTCTGTTAGCTTGGACACATCAATTTTTTTTACCATGGCTGCTTTTTCCACGGAGCGAAGAAGCATCGATGCATGAAACGACAAGAAGAAGAAGAAAAGCCCTGTTATCATGGCAACTTTCAAGATGAAAGAAGTTTTTATTATGAACAGCAACGGGACCAAAATTATTGTTATTAAAATAAATAGCTTCCTGAATAAAAGGGCTTGCTTAGTTTCTCTTACTTTCTTGAATTCTTTCCTTACTTCCCTGAATTTGCTTAATCCTAATGCTAAAACCCATATTAGCCCGTAGAACGCCCCTATGAGCAAAGAGTTTATTATAAATACAATGAATAATGGTATTCCCGTTGAGAATTCTGATAATGATATCCCTGTCAGCGCCCCTATTCCCATCACCATTTTAGCGTCGCCACCACCCCATTGTCCTGTGTAGAAAAGCAGGAGTCCTATGATTGCGCCCGCGAGGAATCCGAGGAAGGAATTAGCAAGGTAATAGGATGATGAATGGAAGATTGACAATAATAAGCCTGACAACAGCCCTATGCCTATCAGGGAGAAGTTAAGCGCGTCTGGTATTTCCCTCGTCTTAATATCAGTCAAAGATCCTATGATGAGGCCTGCAAGAATAATGATTGTGTTGAACATAATTATTCGATTTCACGCAAATATTTAAATAATTTATCATAAACCAAGCAATGATGGTAATTCCTTCAATACTAAAAGGGCCTGATATGCCCAAGCATTTAGCGGTTAACGCTACGAGGATACGTGAATGGAGTGAGAAGAACGCGAAGCCGTTAACGGAAGCTGTCTCCAGGAATATTGATAAGATAAATGATTTTATTGATTTTCAATTGAAGAAAGAAATACCTATCCTGACGATGAACTTGTCTGCCCAGACCGAAGAAGAGATTGTGGCGCTTAAGAAGTTTTTCAAAGCCCTTGGAAGTGATGAGAGGATTAATTCTAAGAAGGTAAGGGTGTTTGTTATCGGCAACTGGTATAATATTGAGCCGGAACTCGCAGATACGATACGTGACTTAATGGAGAAAACCAAGGATTACGATGAGTATTTCCTGTGCTTCTGCCTGAAATACGATGGTCAGGAAGAATTGCTTACA
>PWWA01000091.1 GCA_003562145.1 Candidatus Woesearchaeota archaeon
TTGACAGGAACGCAGACTTGTACAAGGCAGAGAAAATAATACTTGACTTCGTGCGAGGCAAGAAAGAAGTATTAAAATATCCAAGCCCAAGAGTCCTATACGAAAAGATAAGCCCTTACTCAACAGACCTATTTGTATCAGTGCATATAAGCGACTACAGCAACATGTTCACAGTAAAAAGCGAGCTAATAAAAGAAATACAGAAAGAACTAAAAAAGAAAGGGATAAAGCTTGCTTTCCCAGTCACGGAAGTAAGCCTGCGAAACAGTGTTAAGCCCAAGAGGCGAGGCCTCGCTTAATCTCTTCCACCAGCAAGTCAGCAGAGAAAATAAAATTTTCTTTCCTCGAACCAATGAACTCGGTAAGGGCTTCTTTGCTCAAGATGTCTGTCTTAGAGACGTAAAAAACGATTTTTTTGTCAAACCCCTCCATTTTTCTCAGCAAAGCATCCTGTTCCCTCAGAGAGTATTCACCGGTTAGATCATAAACAAAGACAACTATGCTAGCAAGGTACTTCACAGCGAGGTATGCCTGCCTTTCAATGTAATTCATTTTTTCAGGCCTTGCCAGAGTGCCCGGGCAATCGATGAACTGGACTTTTCTGCTATTAAAAGAAGAATACCCCAGGTTTAGCTGTTTAGTCGTAAAAGCATAGCTTCCAATGGCTGGCTTCGCACTTGTCAGCCTGGAAAGCAGGGTGCTCTTGCCAGCATTAGGGAAGCCTGTAATGCAAACAGTGAAAAGATTATCCTTAACTACAGGAAAAGCAACAATTACCCTCCTCGCTTCCTTCAGGTATAATAGGTGCTTTTCAAGCCTGTTTATCACTGAAGAAACACGTCCGTAAAAAGACTTCCTAACTTTAAGGACTTCGCTGTAAGGCATGTCCTGCCCTAGCTTTTTCGAATACATGCGAGCCAACTCATCTACCTTTGAAGCAGCCCAAGAAATCGTTGACAGGGATTTCTTGAGAGTGCCAATTTCTATGTACGTGCTTAGAAGCTCGCTGTAGAATTCTGATAACTGGTCTGTGCTTGGAAAAGACGAGACTAGCTTATGAAAAGCGTTCTTAAAATAGTCCTGAACATAATTAAAACGATGTTTCTCAACCATTACAGTGCGCTTGGCTTTCCCAACTTTCTTTAGGTTATTCCTGTATTTTTTTTCTTCTTTTCTAGCCCTGGAAAAAGCTGTGTTAAGGTAAAACTTGGGTGTTTCCACGCTTTGTATCTTGTTGAACGCCATAAATACACGGAAAGTGCGTGCTATTAAAAAATTTTTTTAAGAATTCAGCAATGACCTGAACTTTTCCATGAACTCGCCAAAAGAATCCTTATTCACACACGCCCCACAGGAATAGTCATGGCCTCCACCATAGCCATTGATGCCTACCAACGCTTTTTCCAGCAAGCCAGATACTTTTATTGATGCAGACCTTACTGATAAGACTACTTCATCAGATTTCTCCCTTGCAATCATAATAATTTTTTCTGGGTGCATGTAAAGAAGCTCGTTGGATAACTCGCTCGAAATAGCAAGCCTTGAATCAGAGTACTTAAAAAATACTACCTTATCTTTTGTGACCACGACTTGGCTCAATAAAGAATCATATATCTCTTTCACAGCCAAGTACTTCTTATAGATAAATTTTCCCTTAGGCGTTCCCTGGTCAAGGATTTCGTAAGGGCTTTCTATCCTCGTGATTATCTTAACAGACTTCATCACCTCAGAAGTTGAGCCCTTAAGGTTGAAGTTGATTATCTTCACAAGCTCCCCTATCTTTGAGCTAAATAACGCCTTATCAGGCTTAGAAATATTTTTTGGGAGAAGTCCAGGGTACTCCTTCCTGAACTCATCGGCTAATGCCATGCTCCAATCCCCGAGAACGCCAACCATGGCAATCCATAAAGCGCCCTCAACATCTTTTTTTGCGACTTGGTAAGCCCAATAAGTCGTGGGCCTGTCATCATCAGGATTATTCTTCCTTGGATTAAAATAAAGCACTTTTTTGTTATCCTGCACAGGGTGGTGGTCAAGCCAGACTACTTCCTGAGAGATACCATCAAGGAATCCTTGCTCTATCATAGGCTTGTCAAGCACAAAAACCCTGTCAGGCAAAAATTCCTCTATTTTCCGAGCGTACTTCTCCTCTAAGATGGGCTTTCCCTTAACACAGACACCCTTGCCGTCACCTGCGAGCTTGTAAAGCAAAACAAAAGAAGCCAAGCCATCCGCGTCGTCATCAAAGAAGAAGAGAGGCCTGGAAGATCCAATAACTTTTTCCCTGAGCAAGCCCAAATCATTCTTGTCAATCATAAGAAAACCCAGAACAAAGGCCTTTTTTAAAAGCTTTCGGCTTTTACTTCCGCTTGTTCTTCCTTATGTGCTTCGTCTCAATCAAAAGATTCCATGTGTCAAAGCTAATCATGTTCTTCTCGTAAGGCAAGCCCAACAAGATTTTCCCTGCTATAGATGCTATTATAGACGCACCCATATGCACAGCATCAGCCGTGATTCCCTCTTCGCGAATCCTCTGGTTTTTCACGTACTCGTTAATACCACTCAAAGACACTTTCTTGTCAGCCACGAATACCTGTCCCTGTGTACCCGCTGCATAGCAATAAATCATAGGGATTTTTTTCTTCGAACAATACTTGTCCACCAGCAAAGAAACTTTTAAATCGTTAGAGCAATCCACCACGAGGTCCGATTCCAGCAAATACGTGGTGTTCTGATTGAGCTCTTCATGAAAAGCCTTCACATTTGCCTCGGGATTTATCGCCTCAAGCCTTTTCTTGGCTTGCTTAGCCTTGAACTTCGTAACGTCCTCGTTAATGAATAAAGACTGCCTTTGAAGCTCCTCCTCAAGGACTCGTCCCTTGTCAACAATCCTTAAGCTAATACCAGATCTTACAGTCATCTCGGCAAAAACGCTTCCAATACCACCGATTCCAACAACAGTTATAGTCTTCGAGCGCATTTCACCCGCACGCTCACCTATTTGCTTAACAAGCTCTTGTATAGAATATCGACTTTTTTTAGCCATCAAATCACCTTTAAAAAGGAATACCTATAAAATATTTAAATATTTCTAAGAACTGCTCATATCAATTCTTTTTTATAAAGGAAACTACTTCATCACAAACCATATCAATACTTTTTTCGTCCGTGTTTATCACCAAGTCATAATTCCTTTTGTCCCCGTAATCAACACCGTACAAGGAGATGTACCTCTTCCTTTCCGATTCCATCCTTTTCCTTATGTTCCTAAGCGTTGTCTCATAGTTTTTGTTTTCCTTTTCTTGCAATTTATGCTTAGGACTGTTAAAAATCCTGTTTGCTGCCTCCTCAGGGAGCACGCCCAAGAAAACCTTTACGGATCTCGGGATGAAATGGAATCCAAGCCGGGCATCAAGCACAAAATTATCTTCTTTCTCCCCGAGTTTCATGGAGTAAGCATCCAGCTCCTTATCAATAGATTTATCCCGTTCAGCTATCTTGCTAAGCTCAAGCAGAGTAATGCCTCGCTCTTCTGCTATAAGCCTCATGAAGTCACCGGTAGAATAATGCCTAAGCCCAAGCTTGAGGGCTAATAGCTTAGCCACAGAACTCTTGCCGCTCCCCGGAACACCTGAAATAGTTATTATCAAAATACAAGACCTCTTTTATTTCACAGCAAAACCAGACAATTTTTCGTATAGCAAAGGATTCTTCTTTTCCAAAAATCCTAGTTCTATTATACTTACCTGGGGCATTATGATTTTTAGGGATGATTCCTTTACAGGGCCTAAGCGCTTCGCAACCTTTGGAGAGTCATACCACCCAGACACATACCTGTCTGATATTAAACGCTGAAA
>PWWA01000046.1 GCA_003562145.1 Candidatus Woesearchaeota archaeon
CCCTCGGCGCCAAGAATATCGTGCTTGCCTTGTTTTTTTTAATCCCTTGAGCATATTTCTTATTTTTTCTTTTTCGCCCAGGGTTATGGCTGTATTCTTGCATTTTGCGAGGAATCCCGCCGCGTTTTCCAGTATTAAGGCATAGTTTTCATCTGTTACTTTTTTGTCTACGTAATATTGGACGTTATTCCTTGCACGGAATGCTATTTCGACCAAGGCCAATTCTTCTTCTGAGAAGTGTTTGCCCAAAAATTTTTTGGCGAATTCAATTGTACATGAGTGTATTTCGCATTTTACCCCTATCTCAGCTAGAAGGGAGTATAGTCCGTGGTACATCGCGTAGTATGCTGCAGTAATCTGCCAGCTTCTTTTTTTGGTTTCACTTATTAATTCTAAGGCTTCTTCTGCCTTTGCATTGTAGGCTTCTCGCAGGTTGATGCTCGGTTCTACCAGTTCTATCCCGTTTTTTTGCCTTATGCACCAGTTTAGCTTGTCCATTCTGCGGCTTTCCTTACGAATCCTTCTATGTCTTTGATTATAATGTGGTATTCCTTGATTTCTTTCAGCAACGGGTCTTTTGACATGTTTTTTTCTAGCAGGTTTCCAGGGTATTTTTTGATGTTAATTTCTATACCGTATTTTTTTTCTGTTTCAAGCACCTTGCCCTTATCATATGTGCTTGTTGTCAATATATCTATGTCTGAGTCTTTTTTCTGTGTTCCTTTTGCGTAACTTCCGAATATAATCGTGGTCCCTGTTAGTGTTCCGTCCAGCTTTTCCAGTATTTCTTTCATTATTAGGTGTTTTTCAAGAAATAATATTTTTTTGTATTGCTCTGCAAGGGCAAAGTATTCCCTTGAATGAATGTTTTTATTGATTGAGTATAATTTGGCTTTCCCCACCCTTTTTGATTTTAAGATTCCTTTCCTTTCAAGCTTTTCAAGGTTTATCATCGCTGTCCTTGAGCTTGCTCCTGTTTTGCCTGCTGCTTCCCGGATATTGTATTCTTTGTTGTATCCATAGGTAAAAAGGGAAAGGGTTTCCAGCAAAGATTTGTTTACTTTTATAACCATATGAATACATAAGTAAACGTTAGTATTTAAATATTTCGCACCAAAAGCAGCTTGCCGACATGCTCAGTCGTTATCCACCCTCGGCGCCAAGATAAAAGTTAGGCTTACCTTGTCTTTCTCCAAGTACTCCAAAGTCAAAGGATAATCCTTGCTAAACTTCAAAACAGCCTTACCCGCGAGCTTAGAGCCCTGCATCATTTTCTTCAAGTACTCAATGCTATACTTGCTCTTATGCACCTCAGAACTCTTAATAACCACGCCATCCCCATGGTTAAGAACAACTTCTGCTTTTGTCAAGTCACCAGTGCCAGAAACCAGGAGCTTGCCCTTATCCGCCTGGAAAGAAATGCTTTCGCTCACAATATCAATATCCTCCACAGCCTCATTTAAGGACTCAGAAGGAAGCTCTATTACTGCTTTCGGGTCAAGCTTAGGCACTCTCTGCTCTTTCTCCTCCAAGTCAATCAATGGCAAGTCAAAAGTCCTCGTGCTCTTCGCTTTAAGGGTTACTTTCAGCTTGTTATCAGACATTTCAAGGGATAACACGTCATTCCCCTTAGCCCTCCTAAGGACTTGCTTTAGGCTGCCAAGATTAATCGCGATAACTTCATCTTTCTTAATGTCGTATTCCGCAAAAGAAGAGCTCGGCATCCGAAAAATAACCATTGCCACGTTAGCCGGGTCCATAGCGACTAATTCCAGTACATCCCTGGAAATCTTAAACCTAGCTTCGGTTACCAGGTCAGAGATAATGCTTATGCTTTCCTTCAAAAGTTTTGGTTCTGCTAGTATGAGTTTCAAAGTTATTCCCCCCCCATCAAGATTATGGTTTTGAAAACAGGGCTTGATTTAAATAATTTTCGTGGGTTCAAAGAAAAAAAAAATTTATCTTGATGCAAGGCGGCCCATCCCCGTAATAGCCTCATGGTTTTCCCTGGTCTTCCTCGAGTATTCAAGTATAGGGCCACTGCAGGAAACAGAGTACGCGTACCTTGCATCGTGGCCCAGCCATCTTTTTCCTGCGCGCAACGCATCCCTCGGCCTGTGGTGCGCAGTACCTACGTATTTAACTATGCCTTCACTTGAGAATTCGGAGTAGTCTTCAAGTGTTTTTAGCTGCTTTTCACTAGTATTTCTTATAAGGTCTGCGAGGTTGTTTATCGCGAACAGGTATGCTGCTTTGTGATGGTCATTTCCCTGCAGTAACTTTACGCTTCCAGGAATCCTTTCTTGTTCTGGGAGAGCCCTGTTTATTATTGATGCCCCACGAATGTCGCGCTCGTCATCATGCAGCGCGTGTGGCGTGAATTGGTAAGGGCCAAAAGAGGTTTTTGAGTCGAACAGCGCTGGTATGAGCTCGACGTACTCCCTGCCGGCATTCCTCAGCAAGAAGTCCATTACATCTATGTTTAGGCTTCCGTTATGGGAGGGCATTAGCTCTGTTAAGGCGTAGCTCATTATTTCTTCTGCGCCTATGGAGCCGCTTACTTTTTTTAGGGCGCCCAATTGGCGCTTGCTTAGCCTTTTATTCCGGGCTACTATTTCCCAGTCAAGGTTTTTCTTTGTGTCTTCTATGGCTTTGTTTGCTTCCGCGAGGTATTCGGTGAAAGTCATCCTTGTAGGGGTTGTGTTAACATATTTTTTTACTTGGGAGCTTATTACTTCGTCTATTACGCTGTTTCCTTTCGACCTTTCTTTTTTCATGCTCCACAGCTGGCTTAGCTGTTCGTTGAAGTCCACGCTTATTGTTTTTCCTACTGTTGCGCTTTCGGGGACTCCTGTGTATAATGAGAATAAGCTGTTCAGCGTCCTTCCTTCAAGGCCTAGCGAGTCGTATTCATTAGGCATTGCTTGCCGTATCTGCTCTTTCTTTGTGAATACGTTTGCAGCCCGGCCAAGGTCTGCTTTGTAGTTTGAAAGCGTTCCAGGCATGTTTGTGGCGAAGAATAATGCTGTTATGGCTGCGAGTTGCACGGCGTTTTTCCTTTTTTCCCTTGCGTAGTCTAATCCTTGCCCTATTTGTTTTTCTTTCCATGACTTGATTTTCTTGGCTAGTGGGTTGAAGAGCTTCTTGTTTGCATAGAATATGCCTGTTCCTAGTACGCCGTACGCGCCTATCGTCGCTATTTCTTCTAGGTTGCCTGTGTTTTGCGAGATGATTTTTAGTGCTTCATCTGATAATTTTAGGTATGCGGCGTTTGCCAGTGTCCATGCCATTGCTGGCTCTAGGTTTTTTGCTAGGAACCTGCCTGTTTTTGTTTCGTGTGCTGTTATTTGCTCTAGGGACATGGATTTCAGGGTTATCCAGGTATTTAAAAACATTTCCATATTTAACTACTAAGTAGTAAATATAAATATATTTTCCATATAGAACATATTTATTTTGGAAAAAACGCATAAACCAAAATAACGAAAAAAAAAATCATCCCGTCAGCCCATACTGCAAATTAGACACAGCCACACGCTTCTCAGAAGGATTCATCCGATAACAATGCAAATTATGGCAATTAATCCATTCATGCCGAAGATGCTCCCTGGAATCAATGCTCACAGCACCCTTAATGCCATTACCCTCAGAATAAGGCTTTGCAAGAAAATAAAACTCCCTCACAGGCGCACCATCCTTCGCACTCAAGTCACGAAAGCCAAGATAA
>PWWA01000026.1 GCA_003562145.1 Candidatus Woesearchaeota archaeon
ACCCTGGACTCAGGAGTCTGCAAGAGCAGGCAGCTCCGCCCTACTTGGCGGCCACCACCCAAGTAGCTTACACGAATCCACTCATGCTTTTTCTGCCTTAGCCAACCATTATATATCCTTTCACCAGTCTTATGCAAGAACTTCCTCCTATAATCAGAGTTCTGGTATAACACCGACCTAATATTATCAATAATCGGGCTCCTGATAAGCGGAGTCCTATGCACATCGGGAACCCACCAAGTCTCCCTCTTGATATTATGAAGGTTCTCGCCTTGCTTCCCGATAGCCATCCCGGGCTTCTCAGCCTCAATGATAACCACTGAGCGCTGCGGGTCAAAGAAAACCTTGTCAATCCCTGCTTCCCCAGGTATCAGCTCCCGGATCTTCTTTTCAGCTTCCTCCTGGTCGATGCATAGCTCTGGGTCAGGCCTCAACTCTATTCTTTTCTTTATCTTATTGACTATTTACTTGATCAGCCCATCGTTTTCCAGCAAGAAATCCTTGTCCTTAGTGTAAAGCACAATATTAGCTCCCTCGAAGACAGCCTCGCTTATCTTCCCATCCGGAATATCCTTTAGTATTTCCTTTATTATCTCACCCGGCATTAGAATACCCCTTTCATAGTTTTGTTGTCCATCTGCAATCAATTAAACTATAAAAAATAAAAGATTAGTGTAGCTTTGTGTCCAGAACCTTTTCAACACTCTTCCTCACGCCCTTCGAGTCTATCACGTATACGTCTACGCCCTGACCCGAAGCGCTATCCCTCTGCAAAGCAGAGCTAATAGCCCTCAAAGCCAAGTCAACAGCCTCTTTCTCAGCCAAGTCCTTCTTCCACTTGTCCTCCAAGACCCCGTACGCGAGCTCACTGCCAGAGCCAGACGATACGAATCCGCTGTCCTCAGCGATATCCGTTATTGAGCCATCAGGATAAATCTCGTATAAATGCGGCCCATTACTATCATGTCCGCCCAGCAAGAAATGGCATACGCCTACAATAGCGGAATACCTCCTTATAACGCTGTACGTCATCCCAGCCAAGAGGTTCGCGGCTTCTTTCACGTTTGAAACCCTTCCAGTCCTAGTATCCTTAATGCTTAGCTCCGCGCGAAGCAGCCTTACAACTATCTGCAAGTCAGACACAGTCCCCGCCGTGGTAACCGCTATGTTATCAGTTATAGGAATTACTTTTTGGACGTTCTTCCCAGCAATGAACCTGCCGGCTGTGGCGCGCTTATCAGCAGCCAATACCACGAAGTCCTTGCCCAGGACGCCTACCGTTGTTGTTCCTGTCTTCAAAATGTTCTCTTCTGAGTTCATGCTAAACACCTTTTTTTTCCTTTCAAACAAAAAGCCTTTTTTCTTGGTACCACAATATTTTTTCTCCCCTATCCGCATGCCTTTTCTTTTATTGGAAACGTAGAAAAACGATTCTTAACCCTTGATAAGTATTGGTAAGTCTTTGATTATTTAAATAATTTTTGCTTGAAAACACTGCGAATAAGCTTTTTTCAGCCGTGAAACAATCAGTAATATTTATAAATACCCTGCTATTCCTGGGGGTTTCCCGCAAAGCACTACTTTATTGTAGGAGGGGCCTAAAATGAATAAAGAAACCTTAAAGAAAGCACTGCAAGAGCTAAGAGAAAACTCCAAGAAAAGAAAGTTTAGCCAATCAATAGATCTCATATTCACGTTTAGGGACCTGAATCTTAAGAACCCCGATGAACAACTTGACTTCTCCATTACACTAAACCAAGGCATAGGCAGGAAAGTCAAGGTCGCCGCGCTTGCAGGCCCAGAGATGGCTGACAACGCCAAGAAAGTATGCGACGTAGTCATTACACAAGCCGATTTTGACAAGTACAAGGACAAAAAAGAAGCGAAGAAACTCGCAGGAAGCTACGACTACTTCTTAGGCCAGGCAGATATCATGCCAAAGATCGCAGGAGCATTCGGAAGGTTCCTAGGCCCAAGGAATAAGATGCCAAACCCAAAGCTAGGCACTATCCTGCCCGGAAAAGCCCCTGTTGAGCCTGTCTACGAGAAACTCCAGAGGACTGTAAGGGTTATAGCCAAGAAAGCCCCTATGGCCCAGGTCAAGGTAGGAAGCGAATCCATGAAAGAAGAAGAGGTCATAGATAACATACTAACTGTTTACAACCAAGTAATACATCATCTTCCAAAAGAAAAAAGCAACTTAAAGGATGTTTATGTAAAGCTAACAATGAGCAAGCCGGTAAAGGTAGAGTGATGCGAGATGCCCGAAAAAAAACACAAAGCACATGTAGCAAAGGAAAAAAAGGAAGTTGTAACCAGGCTAAAGAAGCTCGTAAAAGATTATAATGTAGTCGCAGCCGTGGACGTAGAGAACCTTCCGGCGAAGCAATTGCTTAACATGAGGACTCAGCTAAGGGGCAAAGCGTATTTGTTGATGAGCAAGAAAAGGCTTATCAGCATAGCCCTGGATGAAGCCGGCAAAGAAGGGCTTCCCGAGCTCAAAAAACACTTAAGAGGCATGCCCGCGTTGCTGTTCAGCAACGACAACCCCTTCACATTATTCAAATTATTAAAGAAAAACAAGTCCCCTGCGCCGATAAAAGCCGGGCAAACCGCTCCAAAAGACATAACCATAAAAGCAGGTAGCACAGGCTTCGCCCCAGGACCCATAATCAGTGAGCTTGGAGCATTAGGCATAAAAGCAGGGGTTGAAGCAGGCAAAGTAGCAGTGAAAGAAGACAAAGTCGTTGCAAAAGAAGGGGATAAGGTAAGCGCGAAGCTCGCAGGTTTATTGCAAAGGCTTGACATTCAGCCAATGGAAATTGGCCTGAACTTAGTGGCAGCCTACGAGAACGGCAGCGTCCTCACAAAAGAATTGCTTGACATTGATGAAGATGCTTTCATAGAGCAGCTGAAACGCGCTGCAAGCGACGCATACAAATTAACAATCGGGATAAGCCTGCCGGTCAAGGAAAACATAAACGCATTGCTAGGCAAAGCACACATGGAAGCATTAGCGCTCGCAGATTCACAATCAATAATAACCAAGGAAACCCTTGGAAGAATACTTGGAAAAGCAGAAGCCCAGGCAAATATGCTTAAGTCCAAGGTATAACAATTAAGGAGGAAAGAAAATGGAATACGTATATGCGGCGATGTTACTGCACAAGGCAGGAAAGAAAGTGGACGAAGCTTCCGTAAAGAAAGTCTTGGAGGCAGCCGGAACTAAAGCAGACGACGGAAAGGTCAAGTCAGTAGTGGCAGCCCTTGAAGGCGTAGACATAGAAGAAGCAATCAAGTCCGCTGCAACTGTTACTGCTGCACCAGCACCTGCTCAGAGCAGCGAAGGCAAAGCAGAGCAAGCGCCAAAGAAGGAAGAGAAAAAGGAAGAGCCTAAAGAAGAAGAAGCAGCTGCAGGCCTAGGATCCCTATTCGGGTAAGCCAAGGCTAATAGCAAGCAACTCGTTCTTCGCCGAAGGCCAAAGAAGAACTTTTTTTATTTTTTATACCAATTATTTTTTTTAGTGAAACGAGAATGCAGGAAGAAAAAGGCAAGACAAAGGATGAGTTCGAGAAGCTCAGAGAAGAAGTTTCAGGGCTTAAGAGAAAACTTGGTTCTATAAACAAGGAAAAAGA
>PWWA01000043.1 GCA_003562145.1 Candidatus Woesearchaeota archaeon
CCTACATGGTTCCCAGCGTTATGCAATACGATGTCGCCAAAGTCCCTGTAAGACACGTTGAACCCAACAGTTGTGTTGAAGCCCATGATGTATATTTCACTGCTTCTTACAGCAACACCATCAATCAAGAAGACATCATCTCCTGATGCAGCCTTGATAGCCAATGAGTACTGCCTGTCCAACAAGGTAGTCCTGTCATCAGTGTCATTAAACGCCCTAATCCTGTCAAAGCTCAGCCTTATGTCTTCTCCTCTCACGTCTGTGTATCCATCAAAAGATAGGCTTGCATAGTTGTTAGGCAAGTAAAGCTTCTCGCCCATTGCAAGAGCTGACCTTTCATAGATGGAGTCCGCTTCTAACAGCGTCCTTGGCATGTTGCTAAGCGCAGAAAGGCTCGTAAGCCTAACATTGCCTGTGGTGTTGTCAGCGCCTATTGCGCCCCACACCCATTCAGCTTCCGCCAACTCTGATGGCTCGCCAAAGATTTCCATTGGCTGACCCGCCTCGATTGTGTGGGTTAACTCTGTTCCGAACCTTAGGACTGCTCCGTTGTCAGCTGCTCCAGCCTCGTAGAAGATGTCCTCTACAGCTACCTGGAAGTAGTCAGCTTGATCGAACTCAGTATCGCCTGGGCTACTAATAACTTTTTCTTGCCCGTCAACAGATACTATTACTGAGCTTTCACCAACCCTTCTTAGGATAACGGTGTGGCCGTCTACCCTGATGGTTTCACCAGCTTCAACGAACCTTTCTCTTGCCGCTTCAACGGTTAAGGCTGTTATTTCTGTACCAGAAACTTCGGCGTTCGTAATCTTTAGCTCGTTGCCCAAGAAGTTTATTGTTATTGGCCTAACCGAAAGCCTGTCCGCTCTGACTGTGTCCCTAAACGTAAACGTGTAGTTTAGCGCTTCATCGACATCAACTGTCAGGTAAGCATTTCTTTCGAAATCCTCATCTGCCCCTGATGCCGCGTTAGTTGTTACAGCCACGTCATCCGAGATTTCTAGCTGGTCTCTTACCCTAATGTCTCTGCCATCCCATCGGATGCTCCTGTCCTGGAAGCCTGCTAGGTCCCTGTAGTCAAGAGCTCTTCCAACCGCGATTGGCGCGTTTAGGTCTCTCTCGTATACTTCTCCGCCTTCCACTGTTATAGGCCCTGGTGTTACTACGCCTGTTGGCTGTAGCCCTGCTACGATGCTTGTCGCAGCGATAGCGTCAGAAGCCATACCTTGCGTTCCTACAACGATTTTTCCAGCAAAAACGCCATCCTGTACGAATGGGGCTGGGTAGTCGCTTAGGTCGTAAGCCAAAGCTCCTGTTACGGTTGCGCCTAAAAGGAATACTCCTCCTGCGACCGCACTCATTTTCTTTATTGCTTGTCTCACTTTCATTGAAACACCTCCGTGTTTTTACCTTATGACTATTTTGGCTCTTTGTATGCATGGATTGCTCCAACAAACACCCCTTTGACGGGTTGGTCGTTGTTAGGCCCAAGCATACTATGAGCGCTGTATCTCGATAGTCAGCGTTTCGTACCCCGTAAGTATCGCAACTGATTTATAAAGTTTTCGTACCCCTTAGGGTCCTTGAATACTTGTTTTTTGGTTTCAAGGCTTCAAACGCCTGAATTCCTTGTTTTCAGGCACTTATCACTTTATGATTACAACACCAAGCGTTTATAAACTCCTCTGTGTTGTGCACGCGATACTTCAGACGACAAGAAACATGTGATAAAACCAAGGTTATATACCTTGCCATAGCTTCAACCGGATTTGAAGCCAACACGAGAAAAATGGAATTGTTTTATTCTCTGGATTAGGGCTAAATCATTATGCTTGCCAATCCGAGGAAGACAAAGAAGCCGAAGATGTCCGTGGCCGCGGTGATAAAAGTTATGGCTGAGGAAGCAGGGTCCTTGCCAAGCCTTTTCATAATCAAAGGGACTATGGCGCCGAAAAAGCCTGCCACGACCAAGTTAACTATCATTGCTACGCCTACTATGAAGCCAAGCAAAGGGTTTTGGTTCCAGAGCACTGCGACGGCTGCAACGATAACGCCGTTGATTACGCCGTTAATTGCGCCTGCAACAATCTCGTTTATTATGACTTTGCTGCTGGTCCTTAGCTCGATTTCTTTCAGTGCCAGTCCTCGGACTACTACTGCAAGTGTTTGTGTTCCGGCGTTGCCGCCCATGCCTGCTACGATAGGCATGTATATTGCTAGTAGGACGAAAGCACTAATGGTTTCCTCGAAGAAGCTTATGACGAGTGCCGCGATGAAAGCTGTAAACAGATGTATTAGGAGCCAGGAGTACCTGTTCTTTACCTTAACCCATGGCGGGTCATGGATGTTTTCTTCTCTCTTAACGCCTGCAAAGCCGTATAAGTCCTTGGATTCTTTCCTGATTGTCCTGAGCAAGTCATCAGAATAAACAATGCCGAGGACGCTGTCGTCCTCGTCGAGGACAACGACTTTGTTATGAGGGTGCCTTTCAAACAGGGAAATAACTTCTTCTTTGGTCTTATTGTATTCTATGCTTGGAACTTTTTTTATGTAACCACCAATTTTTTTGGAGGGTTCTCTTAATGATAAATGGTATGAGTGGAGCTCGCCGGCCAAGAAGCCGTTATCTACTACTAGTATGACTGGGAACTTGCCTGTGTGGCGCTCATATTTCTTGGCCACGCGGAGCACTTCACGAAAAGAAGCGTTCTTTTCTACTAATATATAGTCTAGGTTCATTAGGCCTGCTGCGCTCGCAGGGCTAAAGCTTAGCAGGAATTCTATTTTTTCCCTGGTGTCACTGCTAAGCCTTTCCATGAGGGAAGCACGGCGCTCCTCGGAGAGCAGTTGCAGTACGTCGGTTGCGTCGTCTGGGTCTAGGTAGCGGAGGAATCCTAGGACTTCGCTATCCTGGAGGGATGCCAATAATTTTTTTTGGTCGCGGCGGTGAAGCCTGAGCAAAAGAAATCCTTGCTTGTGCTTGTCCACCGACCTAAAAACAGGTGTTTTGTCTTTGGAGGAATTGAGCTTGCTTACCAAGCCAGGATACTCATCTTTGCCCATAAAAAATTTTAATGAAGCTTGGGGTTTTTAATTTTTTCCAAGAAAAAAAAAGAATTGGGTATGCGGGGTGCAGGGTTCGAACCTGCGTAGGCACTAAGCCAACAGGTATCATACAGTTCATCGCATTTTTTGTGCTCAGCATACCTGTCCTAAGCCTGTCCCGTTTGACCACTCCGGCAACCCCGCAGGCATTATCCCTGGGTTTAAAATATGTTTATATAGTTATCTGTTAAGAAGTTAGTTGTTCCCTGACTTTTTCGCAGAACGTGATGGCGCCTTCGTAGTAGTCTTGTACTGGGTCGTTGTCGTTGTCTATTAGGACGTTTATGATTTTGCTTGTTCCGTCCTTGTTTCTTTTTAGGTTTTTTAGTTTCTTGGCTTTTTCTGCGAAGATTTCTTGTTCTGTGTATTGAAGCCTTTTCAGCCTGTTCTCTATTCTTATTACGAGCTTTAGGGTTTCTTCCCTTGTTTTGGCTTCGTTGAATTCGTTGTACC
>PWWA01000075.1 GCA_003562145.1 Candidatus Woesearchaeota archaeon
AACGGGAAGCCCTGGAAAAAGCGGGCTGCACGATCATCAGGGCGGAAAAGGGGAGTGGGACCAAGCGCCAGGGCAGAACGGAACTAGCCGGGGTACTACCAACAAACGTGCCGTTTGGGGCAAATTGACTAAATTAGTCAGAAATGAGGTCAAGGTTTTCCTTCATCATGCTGCCCTCCGCCTTCGTTGTGCACGGAGGAGCGTGGAAATGCTGACCCCTGCTTTTTGGGCTGCATATTGAAATGTACGGCCCTGCTGGATCAGTTGCAGGCCCAGAACAACCCGAGCTGGAGCGACAGGTGGGCGACCTAGCTGTTTTCCCTTTGCCCTTGCATTGTCCAGGCCGGATCGAACACGTTCTCGAATGAGTTCACGCTCGAATTCAGCTACAGCACCTAGAAAGTGGGCCAACATTCGTCCCATAGGTGTACTCATGTCGATATGCCCCGGCACAACGAAGATGACTCCGAGCGCTTCCAACTCTGCCATAGTAAGAACCAAGTCTTGAACGCTGCGCCCCCAGCGGTCCAGCGTATGGACAAGGATAATGTCTATGGCACGCGCTCTGGCAAGTTGCAAAATCTCTTCCCGTAACGGGCGCTTCTGTGCTGCTCCGCTGGCTGTCTCCCGTACTTCCCGTACAACTGTCCAGCCTCTAGTTTTGGCATAATCTTCCAGTGCACGGCATTGTCGTTCCGTGGACTGCCCTGAGGTTGAAATCCTCGCGTAGATTGCTGCTCGCATGGTCAAAAACCCTCCCAAAAATGTTTGTTCGAAAGGTCAGTATTTCTGTGTACTTTGCCGTGTTGTTTTTTTATGGTCAAATATATTTGTTTGTGACCATGGAGATGTTGAGGATGAAGCAGCGATGGACGGAGAAGGAACTCCACGAGGCTTGGCAGATCTGGCCAGCAGAACAACATATGATCGAGAAGAAGTGGGGGGCCACAAGGCTTGGTTTTGCACTCTTACTCAAGTTTTTCCAGATCGAGGGGCGATTTCCGAGCGGATTGAGTGAAATCCCAGTCCAGTCGGTGCGCTTTGTGGCAGAACAGGTCGGTGTAGCGGTCGCAGCGTTGGTCGAGTACCCCTGGGAAGGACGAGTCCTGAAATACCATCGCGCCCAGATCCGCGAGTGGTGCGGCTTTCGGGAGGGTCGCGCAGCCGATTTGCAGGGACTCAAGAGATGGCTGGTGGATGATGTGATCCCTGAGGAACAGCGCCTTGAACGATTACGGGAGGCTTTCCTTCAACGATGCCGGGAGATGCAGATTGAACCGCCCGCCCAGGAGAAGACTTGGAGATTTCTCAAATCGGCACTTCAGGAGCACGAAACGGCTTTTTGCGAAGGGGTTCTCAGGAGTTTGAGCCCGAAAACCGTGGCTCGGCTGGACGCCCTGTTGGTTATACAGCAGTCGGACACTGGAGAGGGCTTAGCCTGGACACCGTGGCAGTCCCTCAAAGCGGATCCGGGCAAAGCGGGCGTGACAAGTGTAATGGAGATCACCGCGAAGCTCCGTCAAGTGCGAGGGGTGGAGCTTCCAGCAGACATTTTCAAAGGGGTCACCACGAAGCTGGTGGGACGCTATGCCCAACGAGCCGCCGTAGAGGAACCGCACGAATTGCGACGTCACGCCGTCCATCTCCAGGTAACGCTCCAAGCTGCCTACCTGCACCGTCGAAGTGAAGAATTAACGGATCACTTGGTCGACCTGCTGATCGAGACCTTCCACAAGTTGAGCAAGCGGGCCGAGAAGCGGGTAGAGCAGGAGCAGGCGAAATTAGCTCAACTCGCTGAGGCCAAGCAAAGCATGCTGCCCAAGGTAGCAAGGGCCATATTGGACAACACCGAGGGTAGTGTTAGCGAGGTCATTCTTCCTGTCGCCAGTCTGGAATGGTGGGAAGCAGTGCTGGAGGGTTCGTCGCGGAAGGGAGCCGGGGCGCGGGCCAGTGTGCGTTCCGCCACCCGCCGTTCCTTCACCGCCCACTATCGGCGTATCCTTCCCGAACTGCTCGGCACGCTGGAATTCTTGTGTGCGAACCCCGACAGCCACCCGGTGATGCAGGCGCTCGAAGTGGTCAAGGCGCACCTGGAGACAAAAGGGCGCTGCTACCCGAAGGGCCTGCAAGTTCCCCTGCGCGGCGTGGTACGTTCGGCATGGATACCGCTGGTGATTGAGGATGAAAGTGATCCGCCATTAATTTGTAGAAGCGCCTATGAGGTCTGCACCATCAAGGCGCTCAGGGAACAGCTCAGGTGTCGCGAGATATGGGTTTCGGGTAGCCGTCGCTACCGGAATCCGGAGGAGGATCTACCGTCGGACTTCGAAGATAAAAAAGCACTGTATTACGACATGTTGAACATCAAGATGGACGCGAAGGCCTATACCGCGGAGCTTAAGGCAGAGATGAGCCAAGCGTTGCAACACCTGGACAAGAGCCTACCCGAAAATCCCAAAGTGAGCATCCTCGCCAAGCGCAACGGCTGGATCAAAATCTCGCCTTTCGAAGCCCTGCCGGACCCTGAAAACCTTGCCTTTCTTAAGGAGGAAATCAAGCGCCGTTGGCCCATGACCAGTCTTCTGGACGTCCTCAAGGAGGCGGATCATCTCCAGCGCTTCACTCGGTTCTTTCGCAGCCCCACCCCCAGAGAACGTATGGATCCTGAAATATTGCGGCGACGACTGCTGCTCTGCCTCTATGGGATCGGCACTAATGCCGGCCTTACCCGTATGACCTACGGCGTAGAGAACGAGAGTTTTCGCGAGCTCCTGTATATCCGCAAACGCTACATTTCTGCGGAGGCATTGCGGCAGGCCATCATGGAGGTGGCCAACGCCACGCTGGCCGCCAGGCTCCCCCGTATATGGGGCGAGGCGACGACCGCCTGCGCTTCGGACTCCAAGCAGTTCGCTGCTTGGGACCAGAATCTTCTCACCGAATGGCACGTCCGTTACGGAGGGCGTGGCGTGATGGTCTACTGGCACGTCGAAATGAAAAGCGTCTGTATCTACTCTCAGTTCAAGCGGGTTTCCTCATCCGAGGCAGCATTCATGATCGAAGGCGTATTGCGACACTGTACGGAGATGGAGATAGATCGACAATATGTGGACAGCCATGGACAGAGCGTCATAGCCTTCGCCTTCTGTCGCCTGCTGGGCTTCGAGCTGATGCCGAGGTTTAAGGCCATTCACAAGCAACGACTGTATCGTCCGGAGACCGGGCAGAAGTTTCCGAACCTGGAGCCGGTGATGCCGTCAAGGGGTATCGACTGGGAGGTTATTGAACAGCAACTTGACACGCTGGTTAAGCACGCCGTCGCCTTGAAGATGGGAACGGCGGACGCGGAAAGCTTACTACGGCGCTTCACGCGGACCAACGTCCAGCACCCTGCTTACAAAGCATTGACCGAACTGGGCAAGGCGGTCAGGACCATCTTCCTGTGTCGCTACCTGGAGTCCGAGGCACTGCGGCGTGAGGTCAACGAGGGCTTGAACGTGGCGGAAAATTGGAGCAGCGCTAACGATTTCATCCTTTTCGGGAAAAAAGGA
>PWWA01000015.1 GCA_003562145.1 Candidatus Woesearchaeota archaeon
ATTATTTATCGCTAACTATCTCGATAACGTCTCCTGGTTTTAATTCGTGATCTTTGCTGACTGTCATCTTCGTCTTGACATCTATAGCTCTGATGAACTTGTCCCCGAAATCTGTGTGGACTCTGTACGCGAATTCGTGTGCAGTTATGCCTTCTGGGACGAGCAGGCAGTCAGGCAAGATGTTTCCGTGCTGGTCTTCCCCCTTTCCAGTGCTTACAGGGAAAACATAAATGTATTTTAGCAATTCAAATAAAGCACTGTCCAAGACTTCCTGCACGCCTGTAGAGCCATATTTTTCTATAATGTTTTTCTTTATGAAATCTAATGCTCGGCTTTGCTTTTCATTTAAATTCCCAGTGATTTCAAATTCTTTTTCGCCTGGCAAATACTTAATCATTTTATGCTTCGCCGCTTCTTTCAAGGCTAGTTCTGATTCAGCGCTGCAAGGCACGAACAAAGTGTCTGGGAATTCCTTTTTTAGCCTTTCAAAGTTCTCATAAGCACCCGGAACATCTATCTTGTTGGCTGCTACTAGCATTGGCTTCGTCTTTTTTCTTAGCTCCTCGGCAAATGAGAATAATTCTTCTTCGCTCCATGCTACAAGCTTCTTTTCCTTCAAGCCAATCTTTCCAAGTATTTCTGCAATCATATCCTCTGAGCTGCCAAGGCCTGAGAACTGCTTGTGCAAAGCTTTCTCCACATCTTGGTTGGTTTGGCTTACAGCTCTCGAGAATTTCTCCCAAACCTTTTTTAATATGCTCAAATACCAGTAATCGAGTTCTTCCTCCAAGAATTTTACGTCGTCAGAAGGGTTATGCGTACCTGGAGTTACAGGCTCTCCTTTGTAATTAGTTCCTCCTGAAACATCAACTACGTGGATTAAAGCATCTGCCTGGTTTAAGTCATTAAGGAATTCTAAGCCCATCCCTTTTCCTTCATGAGCCCCGGGAACCAAGCCAGCTACGTCAATCATCTCTACTGCTACGAAACGCTTCCCATCCACACAATAACCGATTCGGGGGTTGCACTTCTTACCAAAATGCTTATCCGCACAATCAACCTTTACAAAGCCCACGCCTGTGTTCGGCTTAATCGTAGCGAAAGGATAATTAGCAATCTCTACATCAGCGAGAGTGCAAGCCTTGAAGAACGTGCTCTTGCCAACATTAGCCTTGCCTACAACACCTATGATCATATTAAACGAGAACGAAGCCTTGTTTTAAAAGTTTGCGACGCTTTTGCAGAAAACTTAAAAAACAAGCAAGCCTTTTACTCCTCACATGGCAAAGATATGGTATTCTGTATTAGGGGATGGCATGGGTCACGCTATTAGGAGCCATACAGTTATAGAGACGCTGAAAAAAGACCATGAGCTAGTTATTACCGCAGCGGATAAAGCATACCCTTTCCTGAAAAAGCTCTACGGAAAAAGAGTTATGAGAATAGAGGGGAATGCTTTTGTTTACAGGGACAACAAAGCTATGATAGGAAATACGATAAAGAATTTCCTGCTAAATTTTCCTTTCAAGTACAAGGAAAACTTTAAGGACATATCTAAGATGCTCAGGGATTTCAAGCCAGACTTGGTAATAAGCGATTTTGAGCCCGCATCACACTATTTTTCTCTGCTCCTAAAAATACCTTGTATAAGCATCGACAACATCCACGTTTTAACAGAATGCAGGGTAAGGCTTCCAAGAAAATTAAGATTTAAGCTCCCATATGTAAAGAGCTTCATAAAATTCCTGCATCCAAAATCAGACTATTATGTGTTGCCGGCTTTTGCGAACCTTAAAGTAAAAAATCCCCGGAAGACAAAATTGGTAAAGCCCATAATACGTGACAAGATAAGAAAATTAAAGCCTTCAGACAAGAATTTTGTATTGGTATACCAGACATCTCCCACGAACCGAAAAATGCTGAAAGTACTGGCAAAAACGGACAAGACTTACAAAGTTTACGGAATGAAACAGAGGAAATCAGCAAAAAACATAAAATTTATGGAGTTCAGCGAGAAAAAATTCTTGGAAGACCTAAAAAACTGCAAATACGTAATAATAAACGGGGGCTTTACAGTAATAAGCGAAGCATTATATTTGGGAAAGCCGATTTTGAGCATACCCGTAGAATACCAATTCGAGCAGGAGTTCAACGCGCACAGCATAAAAGACAAGGAATACGGCGACTGCACAAGGCAATTGACCATAGACTTCCTGAAAAACTTCGAGTCAAAACTCACTAGTTACAAGAAGAACATAAAAAGATTAAAAAGATGGGATGATAAAGACTTTGAAAAAGCGCTCGCACAAAGCATTAAAGGATGCCTGAAAAAAAGAAAGCCGAGATACGAATTGTTAAGCGATAAGAGGAAAAACCATGGGTAAAAAAGCTTGGGTTGTAAGCGCGGACATGGGCTACGGCCATCAAAGAGCCGCGTATCCATTAAAAGACGTGGCATACGACCGGATTGTGAATGCAAACAGTGATAAAGCGCTATCAGAGAAAGAAAAGAGAATATGGGCAAAAACAAGGCTATACTATGAATTCGTTTCCAATGTGAACGACATACCCTATATCGGCCCGTTAATATTCAAGATATATTATTACTTCCAAGACATAACCCCGTTTTATCCTTTAAGAGATGAATCAAATCCCTCTTTTTCAGCCAAATACCTCCACAGAAGGATAAGAAAAGGATTCTGCAGGAGCCTCATCAACCATTTAAAGGAAAAAGAACTTCCCCTGATAACAACTTTTTTCATACCCGCAATCGCAGCAAACTACTATAATTTCAAAAAAATTTATTGTGTGGTAACCGATACCGACATTAACAGGATTTGGGTGCCAAAAAACCCAAAAAAATCAAACATAACATATCTTGCGCCCTGCAGCTCTGCGTACAAGAGGCTCTTGTCCTACGGGGTTCCACACAATAAAATAATAATAACTGGGTTTCCGTTGCCAAAAGAAAATATTGGTGGAAAGCATTCCCCGATAACTAGGAAAGCATTGGCGAGAAGAATAATAAACTTAGACCCCAAGAAGAAGTTCATAGGCCACCACGAGGAATCCTTAAACAGGGAACTCGGAAAATATTTTGACAGAAAAAAAAAGCCGGGACCACTAACAATAACATTTACAGTGGGAGGCGCGGGTGCACAGAAAAAGCTTGGCGTTAAGCTAATAAAGAGGTTCAAAAACAAGTTAATTAACGAAAAAATTAGGATTTACTTGGTTGCTGGCACAAGGATTGACTTAAAGCAATTCTTCCTAGAGAAAACAAAGCTTTTCGGGCTTTCAAGCGCCTTGGGAAAAAGCCTTTTCATAATATGTGAACTATCAAAAAAAGACTATTTCTCGAAATTCAACGAAATCCTTAACGAAACAGACATTCTTTGGACGAAGCCAAGCGAGCTAAGCTTTTATTCAGCACTCGGAATTCCAATAGTTATGACGCCTCCTCTAGGCTCTCATGAGTACAGGAACAAAAGATGGCTGTTAGACATTGGAGCGGGCATTGAGCAGGAAGAAACCACGCATTTCTCTGAGTGGCTAGAAGACTTATTAGAAGAAGGATTCCTAGCAAGGAAAGCATGGCTGGGCTACTTGAACGCTCCAAGGATGGGAACGTACAACATCGAACGAGTATTGTTTAGCGATAATAAGTAACACACGCGTTTTTTTTCGATTTCTTTAAAAACTCGGTGGTGTTTCTTCTGAGCGAAGGGCTTGTGGTCTAGTGGCTATGACATCGCCTTCACACGGCGGAGGTCCCCGGTTCGAGTCCGGGCAGGCCCACTACTACTCCCAAGTAGTTTTTTTAGAAAGGTTTATAAGTTTCTTTGCTTTCATCGCTTAATGGAATTGCAGGATTTCGCTGGGCTTCAGAAAATGCTTGATAAGAACTGCATCCTCTCCGTTTTCAAGGGGCCTCGCAACTTGAGGATGGGGCAAGTAATGCGTTTCACAAACCACGATGACAATAATTATTTTTCTGTTGGTATTATACATGGGTACCACAACACAGACTTGCTTTCTATTATTTCAAGGGGTTACGAAAGCAATGGCTGTAATGAATCTCTTTGGATAACAGATCTTAAACAAGGATTTGATAAGGTTGAGCTAAACTCATTCAACAATGAAATCATTGAAAATCCCCTTGACAAATGGGTGTTCAACAACCAGACGTATACAGTGGCAAAAGACAGCGGTTTTTACAAGCTCCGATTCCACTACAACTCTAAGCCCGTCGGAGAAATACTCGGAGAATCGTTTGTGGAAATACATGATTCTGCTGTGAAGCAGCTTCTGCCAAGCTCATTCTATAAGAAACTCAACACATTGCTCGGAAAATAATTTCAAAACCTTTAAATCAGCACGTTCTTTCCCATCCCAATCATGGTTCCATGGGTTAAGAAATACGCTCCGAAATCCTTGCAAGAAGTTATTGGCCACGAAAAAGAAAAAGCGCTGCTAAAAAAAATAGTAGAAAGCCATAGCAAGAAGGGCAAGCCGGTGTTCCTATATGGGGGCACTGGTAACGGGAAAACCTGCGCGGTATACGCTCTGGCCAACGATTTTGGTCTTGAGCTAATAGAGGTCAACGCTTCCGACACTAGGAATGCGGCTAGCATAGAATCAATGCTCGGAGGCGCTATTAACCAGGGCTCTTTATTCGGAGGAGGAAAAATAATACTCATAGATGAGGTTGAAGGCTTGTCCGGGACTAAAGACCGAGGCGGAATTCCTGCTGTCGCGAAGCTAATAGAAAAAAGCAGTTTTCCCATAGTAATAATAGGCGTGGATGCTTATGCCCCGAAACTAAAGGCGTTAAAGAAAGCATCTGAGCTAATACATTTTAAGCAATTGGATTACGAAGAAATATTTCCTTTGCTCAAAAAGATTTGTTCCAAGGAAAAAATTGGATTTGATGAAGACGCCTTAAAGCACATAGCTCGCTCAAGCGGCGGCGATGTCCGTGCAGCCATAAATGATTTGCAGTCCTCAGCTTCAGGCGCAAAGATAACAATGGATTCTGTTGCGTGGACTGGTGAGCGGAACGTCACAGTTAAGATGGAGAATGCTTTAAAAATTGTTTTCAAGACTAAGAATCCTTTGCTTGCGCTTAGGGCATATGATGAAGTAGATGAGGATATTGATAAGATTTTCTTATGGGTTGAGGAAAACCTCCCAAGGGAATACGTGAAGCCGAAGGACCTCGCGACCGGTTTTGACAATTTGTCGCTTGCAAATGTTTTTTTTGGAAGGATACGGAGGTGGCAGTACTACAGGTTCTATGTTTATTGCTACGCTTTATTATCTGCGGGTATAGCTTTGTCCAAGGAAGAAAAGTATTCTTCAAGCATTTCTTATAGGCCTACGACTAAGCTGTTAAGGATTTGGATGGCCAACCAGCGAAACGCGAAGCGGAAAGGAATTGCGCATAAAATTGCTGGGAAGACTCATATGTCTTCTTACAGGGCTTTTCATGATGCCGTGCCTTTTATGGCGGCGCTTTCGAAGAGCAAAACCACGGGCAATAATTTGGCGGAGCTCTTCGATTTTAATTCTGAGGAAGTGAACTGGCTTAAAGAATTTAAAAATTAAAAAAAAATAATTTTTTTTTTACAAGTTGTCCGCTGTGTAGATTAATATGCTATTTGTGTTCCTAGTCTTAGCATCCATTCCTATCAAGTAATTTATATTGGCACGTTCCGCGGCGCTTACCAAGTCCTTGTCTACAACCCCGTCGAACACGACTGCGTATATCCCGCTCGCTATGCTTTTTATCGTGCTCTGGAGTTCTGTTATGGGTACCTTGCCAAGTATGTTGAGCTTGTCATCTAAGATATACGCGCCCCTGGTCCCGATTAGGTCTTCTAGCATTGATGCGAACTTCGCTTTTTCCTGTGCTGTTGCCTGCTTAACTTGTTTTTGTGGTTGATGTGGGCGTGGCTGGTATGTTGGTCTTTGCTGCTGAGGCCTTCTTTGGTCTCTCCTGTCATCTCTTTGCTGTTGTCTTTGCTGTATGCTTCCAACTTCCATTTTTGCCTGTTCGGCAGTTATCCTTGCACGTATCGCTTTGTGGATTTCTTTCTTGGTTAGCTCTTCTACTTCTTTTCCGTCAGGTGCCTTGGTTACATAGTCTATTTCTGCTGAGCCTAATAGTTCTTGGATTATTAGTTGGCCGCCCCTGTCCCCGTCAACGAAGGCAGTTATTGTTTTTTCTTTGCCTAGGTCTATTATTGTTTGTGGGACGCTTGTTCCGTTCATGCCTATCACGTTTTTGAATCCGTGTTTTAAGAGGTTGAGGACGTCGGCTCTTCCTTCTACTACTATTACTTCGTCGCTTTCGTCTACTCCTGGGCCTGAAGCAAGTTTTTCTCTGCCGTATTCCTGTATTTCCATCATCCTGACTGAATATGCGACTTCATCGCTTAATTCTTGGGAGTCTGGCATGCTTGTTTCCATTAAGTTCTTTAGAAGTTCTTTTGCTCTTTCGATTACTGCTTGCCTTTTGCTGATTCTTACGTCTTCTATGTTCTTTACGGTTACTTTTGCGTTGCAAGGCCCGATTCTCTGTATTATTTCTATTGCTGCGCCGACTATGCTTGTTTCTGCTTTGTCTAGGCTGCTTGGTATGACTATTTCTCCTTGGGTTTTTCCGCCTTTTGTGTCTAGGTTTACTTCTATCCTGCCTATTCTTCCGGATTTTTGGAGTTCTCTTAGTTCTAGGTCTGCGCCTAGTAAGCCTTCGGTTTGGCCGAATATTGCTCCTATTACGTCTGGCCTGTCTACTACTCCGTCTATCTGGATGTCTGAGTGTATTATGTATTTTGCTGCTACTTGGGCTATTTTTGCCATTGTCATTCCTCCTATCTTTTTCTTTATTGCTGTCGTTAGTCTCAAATCTTTTTCGCAGTCACAATTTTATTCTCTTAGAACAAGTTGTTTTTACTATCCTTCCTTTTAACTTAAACGAATAATTTTATTTTCAGGGTAGTGCTGTTAATTCTCATTTTAATTTGATGAATGTGTTTTTGTGATTGGTTGAATGGTAATCACAACGTTGTTCTTTTTTCTTCTTGATTTTTGTGACTATGATTTTGTGGCCCGATACACTAACTCCCAAGCTCATTGCTCGGCTTTTGGCCTTGAGCTCCATTGAGTACTCTCGTGTCGGGCTTATGGGTAGTAGTATGGTTTTGTATTTAAATTGTTTGGTTAACAATTATTATCTATATTGAAATTAATTAGAATATTTAATATTTACAATATGGTAAATAAATGTGCTCGAAAAAACACATAAAAAAAAACAAAAAAAGAAAACAAGTCAATATTCACAACCGCTAAGAGCAGCCAAAGCATTCAAAGTCCTCATACCCTGATACTTTTCACCGCCAATAACCCAACTAGGGTACAACTGTATCTCCGCATCCCCACAAAGCTCAGGCCTCGCACCAGGCGCATCAGGATCACACTCAACAACATCAATAAACCTAATATACTCCCCGAACATCTCAATCTGGTCGTTACAATAAGGGCACCAATAAACCTTAAACAACTGCGCATCCAACGCACCCAAGCAACGCGCAAGATTCATCTTCCTAGCCTCATCAGTATCCACAACTTCCTTAACAGGAACAGAAGCCCCATTAGAAACTACAACACTACCCGTGACAAGTGTTTCCTCCTCAGAATACACCTCAATAATCGCATCCCTCCTAAGCTCAGCAACCAAATCCTGGTACTCATTAACAAGCTTCTGCTGCGAGAGATAAGAAATAAGATCACTCTCAACCTCATCAAAGCCAACCAAGCCCGCAGCTATATCAGAAACCTTATACATGATATGATACCCGAACTGCGTCTTCACAATCCTTATCTCTCCAGGTTCCATGCTAAAACCAGCCTCAAGGAACTCAGGCACCAACGGATCAAACATACTAAAATTGTACTCCCCGCAAGTATCCGCACTAGCAATATCATCCGTGTACTCAAAAACCAAATCACAAAAGTTACCCCTATCCTCAGAGATAAGCCCTGCAACGCGCTCAGCTTCATCAAACGTCTCATTATCAGGCCCGTCAAAAGCTATAAGGATATGCCTCACCTGCACCATTTCAGGGTTCCCGAACTGCTCAGGGTACGCATCATAGTACTCCCTAACCTCTTCATCGGTAGGCTCGCTTAAATCCCTCAGCTCTTCATCCACAAGCATAGTTATAAGCATCCTTTCCTTATTGAACTCCACAAAGTCTTTGTAATCCACATCCATCAATGCAAGATTCTCCAACAACCCCTCCATATTCAAATTATTTAAAGCAAGCAAGTAATCCATGTCCTCCTCAACGTCCCGGGTTGTAACACTATACCCCTTCTTCGTCGCATATTGCGCTAAGAGCTTATCCTCAATCATCATGTTCAAAGTTTCCTCCTCCGTAATAAAAGGATTAATAGTGTTCAAAAAGAAATTATGCCTACTCTTCAAATCAGCGACATAAATAGGCTCCCCGTTAACCATCGCAGCAAGCCTTTCAGCATCTCCGTAGAATGCGACAAGGCCGGTCGCGGAAAAATAAAGATATGCAAGGACACCAAGAACAACAACCACAAGTGTCAATATCGCGACAGGAACCCAGTTAACCTTCTTGGCCTTCTTCTTATAAGGCTTTTTCTCATCGGCCTTCCTTACAGGCTTAGAAGCCTTTTTCTTCACAGCACGCTTCTTCACCGATTTTTTCTTCACATTTTCTTGCTTTGCAGGAGCCTCTTTCTTCTCAACAGGCACCACCATTACAACAGGCTTAGATTTTTCCTGCTTCTCTCCCTCTTTCACCGGCTCATCGACTGAAACAGGCTCGTAACCATTATTCAAGCCCACAGTTAACTCATCAACATCCCTAAATCCTTCTTCTTTAACCAAAAGACCACCCTCAAAAAGTTTTTATTATTGGACAGAGGGAACTACTAGTTTTTAAAATTATCGCAAATAAACACAAAACTATAAAAGGGGCGCGACACCCAGAAATACTGCATGAATGACATAATAATCGGGAGAAACATAGCAGACAGGGAAAAATACGGGGATAAAGGCGTAATATACCTCGGCAAGCACTACATTAAAATGGGCAGGACAACTTCACTGTCAAACAAAGTATTCTTAGACGTGACAAAAAGCCATGTAGTATTCATATGCGGCAAACGCGGCGGCGGCAAGTCGTACACGATGGGAGTAATAGCAGAAGGAGTCTCAGACCTGCCACCAGAGATAAAGCAAAACATCTCAGTAATAATGCTCGACACAATGGGTGTTTTCTGGACGATGAAATATAAGAACAAGCAAGACAAGGCTTTGCTAGAAGAATGGGGCTTGGAAGGAAAGCCTTTAGACATAAAAATATTTACCCCGACAGGATACCACTCAGACTACAAAGAAAAAGGAATCCCCACAGACCACTCTTTCAGCATAAAGCCAAGCGAGCTATCCGGCATTGACTGGAACACCACGTTCGGCATAAGCCAAGACGACGCCGTTGGCGTACTAATAGACAGGACTATTTACAAGTTACAGGAAAAAGGAAAAGACTATTCTATCCAAGACATAATAAAAGAGCTCGGCGAGGACAAAGACACAGACAAAAACACAATTCATGCCGCGAAAAACAGGTTTATTAACGCAGACAACTGGGGCTTATTCAGTGATAAAGGCACAAACATCGATGTCCTGGCAATGCCCGGCCAAGTAACCGTGCTAGACGTTTCTTGTTACGCAACGATGCCAGGCTCATGGAACATCAAGAACCTAGTCGTGGGATTAATATCACAGAAACTATTCATCCAAAGGATGATCGCAAGAAAAGAAGAAGAATACCTGGAAGTGCACAAATCAGAAAACCCATACGGAGATGAAGATATAAAAAAACAGGATTTCCCCTTAGTCTGGCTTGTTATAGACGAAGCACACGAGTTCTTGCCTAATGATGAGAAAACGCTTGCAACAGACCCTTTAATCACAATTCTCAGGGAAGGCAGGCAGCCAGGCGTTTCCCTGATTCTTGCATCACAGCAACCGGGAAAAATCCATACCGATGTAATGACGCAGTCAGACACAGTCATAGCACACCGGATTACTGCGAAGATGGACACTGAAGCCCTTGGAACACTAATGCAGAGCTATATGCGGCAAGGCTTGGTAGCGGAGCTTGACGCGTTGCCCAGGGAGAAAGGCGCAGCTATTATTTTTGATGATACAAACGAGCGAATGTATCCTATGCGCGTACGGCCAAGGTTTACTTGGCATGGCGGCAGCGCCCCTTCAGCCCTACACAACGAGAAAAAATAGTGGTGGCTTAATTGCAGTAGCCGGGATTTGAACCCGGGTCGCGACCTTGGGAGGGTCGAATCCTACCGCTAGACTACTACTGCGCTCGAACTTAAGAATACATGCGTTCATTCAACTTTTCTTTTCTTCTTTTTCTCACGAACTTCTTTTTGCCTGTGAATGCTTAGTTCGTCCATGTGCTCAGGTATTGGGAGTGACCTGGTCATGCTCACAACGCTAGCTATGAACATCATTATGAAGAAGACCATGAATGTAAATCCCCATGGCTCAGAGTAGTCCATTACGAACCAGACAGATATAAAAAAACCTATAATGCTTGTTGCCATGAAACCCGAGCTTAGCGGTACGCTGATGTCTTTTTTTTCTTTCAAGGAAAACCACCTCAATTATTTCGCGTATCTAGTATTATGGTGTTGCCTTTTTATAAATTTATTCCTTGTTTCCATGCGTATTCTGAATTGTTGCGTGTTATGGCTTATTACAACCCCTTTTTTTGGGAATATTTTTATACTTCAAAATCCGTTTATTTTCCACTTTCAATTTTTGGGGGTGTATTTTATGGGTAAAGATAATGGGTTGGTTAGGATTGTTTCTTACGAGAACTTAATGCCGTGCCAAGTATTCAGCCTTGACAATGAAATGCACAAGTATTTCAGGGAAATGACTGCTGAGTTCAAGCATGATAGCTTATTGTTTAATGTGGTGCATCATAACACTGAGGAGAATTCAAGGATCCTGCTTGGTGTTGTCGGTAATGGGAATATTAAAAACTTTACCCGGTCACTAGAGTATGCTTCTAAGTTAATGTCTGGTTTCATTGGGAAATTCCCTTTGGCGTACGGGGGTTCTTCCAGGGGAATGGTTGAGACGAGGCCTTTTGTGCTGGATGATGTTCTCTCCAGGGAGGACGTGATATGCTTGCTCGCAAAATATCAGGCCCATTTTGATGATGTGAGGGTTAAGGATATTAAGTATGAGAACATACCCAAGGAGTTATCAGTCTTGCCTGGCTGTGTCGCGAGCGCAATCTCTTACAAGTTATAATTTTTTTATTAGTATTTCTCTTATTTTCTTGTGTGCTACGTCTTTTCTTTTTGGGAATGCTGCTATGCTTATTTTGATGTGGTAGCATTCCCCTGATTCTGTGACTTCATACGTTCCCTGTTTTAGTTTTTCCTTGTTGAGCCGTATGTAAAAGTTCATGTCGTCGTCCAGCCTGTTTGTTTGCTTTATGAGGATGTCTTTGTCTTCTTCGGTTAAGTTGCTTGCTAGGCGTTCGAGGAATTTGTTGCAGTGCCTGTCCTTTTCTAGCTCTAAAACATGTATTATTATGTTTCTTTGGCTGAATCCCTTGGCGTTTCTTTCTTCGTACTTTATTTTTTCTTTTTCGGTTTCTTGTTCTGTGTATCCTGCGATTTTCAGAATTTTTTTCTTGTTTTCCTCCCTGTCTTCTTCTGGCGGGGTGAATGCTCTTATCGTGATCTTGTTTGCGTGTTTCATTTTTGTTTTGGTAATTCTTTTTTTTATTTAAAGCCACCCCTTTTTATGTTCCATATTGCAAATAATTGTTTTGTTACCCGAATAATTTAAATAAACAAAACCAAGAAAGAAAAAAATGAAGCACACGCTGCCCGTAACAATGACATTCATGCTAATATTCATAGCCGCGCAAATAATAGGCTTAGCCCTAATAAGCCAATCAATACAAGGAATAACAACAGAAGACGGCGAAACCACAATAACGTACACAAACACAACAATAGGGGAACGGCCAGAAGCAACAGGCACAGAAACCCTTATCTACATAATCATAGGCGTAACAATAGGAACAATAATCTTACTGCTATTCGTAAAGCACGCCAAAGTAAACTGGTGGAAAACATGGTTCTTAATAGCAGCCATAATAACGATGAGCATATCATTCGGCGTAATAACCGGCAACGCAATACTAGCATGGCTCCTCGCAATAATCCTAGGACTATGGAAAATGTACAAGCCTAACGCAATAATACACAACACTACAGAAATACTAATGTACGCAGGAATAGCAATACTGCTCGTGCCCATACTAACAATACCAGTAACAATAATACTACTAATACTAATCGCGATATATGACGCATACGCAGTATGGAAAAGCAAGCACATGGTCAAAATGGCTGAATTTACCAGCAGAGCCAACCTATTCCCCGGAATAAAAATAGGGTACACAGACAAAAACCCGAAGCCAAAAAAGAAAGCAAAGCCAGGGAAAAGAAAGCCAAGAACAGGAGTCCTAGGCGGGGGAGACATAGTATTCCCCATGCTATTCACAGGAACAGTAATGACAACAATGATTGCACAAGGACTTACAGCCACAGCC
>PWWA01000095.1 GCA_003562145.1 Candidatus Woesearchaeota archaeon
CGGTTGTAGTCCAGTTGAGCCGCGTGCACCTTGAGATACAATCGGAGGTATTCTTCAACCCGTTCGCCTGCCTCCCCCATTCGGTCACGAATGCCAGTAATGATGGATTCACTGACCTGCCCTGTCCGGTTGAATACGTCAATCAATGCAGTGAAGGCGTGGCGCACGTCCAAGATGGCCGGTACTACGTCCTCCTCTGGGAACAACTCGGCGCTGGCCAGCCCCCTGAAGTAAGAGGCTATCTTGTTCGTGACATCTTCGATGAGTCGGAAATCAGCCGACGCGAAGCCGTCGATGAACGCCTGAATCGTGGCCTTCCCCCAAACGGTCATTCCCTTGAGGGGCCCGTGCTTCGGAGGGCTGAACGCCCTGAAGAACTGGGCTATCGCATTGGCGACTTGAACCGCAGCGTTCACGACTACCGAGATGCCCCTCAGCATCCCTGCTGCGAGTGAGCTGACTATGCCTAAGCCCCAGCTCTCAGCAGCGTTAGCCGCGCTCAGGAACACGTCTCCAATAGCACTGACGCCCTCCTGGGCCTGCGTGCTAAGGCCAAGGAGTGCGGCTCCTACGCCAGCGATAACGGGAATCAAACCGGCGAATTTCCCGCCGAGCATCACAACACCTACCCCGACGTTGACCAGCCCGCTTGCCATCATCGAGAGAGCGAAACCGAGCGTACTTACCGCTACCAGGATGGGCCCGAGCACTGTCATCAGAACCAGCCCTGCCCCTGCCATAATTTTGATTCTGTCAGGAATCTGTTGGAAAATTTCCATTAGGTTCTGCAGAATGGGAACCGCGTAAGCTATGCCTTCGTTGATTAGTGGGAGGAACGTGTCTCCTAACACTGTGCTCGCCACACGGAGATTGTTCTGAAAAATGCCGATTTGCTTATCCAGGCTCTCCATAGCACGGTTATAGTCACGAGCCAGAGAGCTACCGCTCTCAAACTCTTGGCTGGCCTTTTCCAGATTCTCAAGGAGCAGCTCGTAGTTCTCTGCCAGCAACTCGCCACCACGACCCGCTCTCTGCTCGAACAAGTGCTGGGCGACTCGCGCCCGCTCTGTTTCGCTCTCGACGTCCCTCAATTTCCTGAGAACAACCGTCAGAGCGCCGACGAAGTCTTCATCGAAGGCTCGCGTCATCTCAGCAACCGACACGCCCATGAATTCGGCCATCCGGTCTGTGTGCTGACTGACGTACTGGCTCATACGGGTAAACATCGTACCAGCCTGCCGTGCGCTGATACCAAAATCAATGAGTGTGGCCGCTATGGCTGCAATCTGGGGCGCACTCTCTACACCGAGACGACTGGCAACCGAAATCATGTTCTCCATTGATTGGACAATTTCCGTTGCAGAGGCGCTAGTCGTGTCCTCAAGGAAGTTGACCGTGTTCCCCAGAGAAATCAGAAAGTCAGCGCTCTCCTCTACAGCAACACCCATACCACGAGACAGACGGGCGAGAGACTTAATGGCTGCCTCAGCGCTCATGTCCATCGTTGTGCCCATGACCTCAGCCACCCGAACGAATTTCGTGATGTTGTCAACACCCTGGACACCCAGAGAACCTGCGATTCCGGATAGCTCGGCCAGCTCTGTGAGGGGTGTAGCGACGGTCTTCGCCATTTCCCTCAAGCTGTGATTCAGAGTTCCCACGCCAGCGTCCAACCGACCGATTTCCTCCTCGGCCATCCCCGTGTACTTCGCGACAGTGGCCAGAGCATCGTCGTATTTTCGCGTGACGCTGAGCGCTTCTCTGAACATCGCTGCGAGAGGCAGGGTGATGAACGCACTCATCATGTAGGCTATGGATTGAAGTCCCTGCGAGAACTGGCGCATGCCCGTCATCACCGAGCTGATGGCAGGCACCACGCCTAGCGAGATGGCTTGCCCGAAGTGTCTTGTTGACTCTGCGGTCCTCTCGGTCTGGCTTTCCAGGCCCCGGAGTTCACCTTGGGTCTGCTGTATCGCGGCTGACGCACCACTGGCGTCTCCACGTAATCGTATGACTACTTCTGCTGATTGTGCCACGTTAAGATACTCCTTCTACGCAACTGTTGCATCCTACGTCTGTGATGGTGCAGAAGGGCCAGGGTACCACCCACCAGCCAGGCCAAGTCAAAGTTCCCTTCTACAAACTCCCGGCCCTCACGTGTGATAATCATACCCAACCGAGTGAGGGCTTCCGGGTTCAACAATGCAGCCATCACGTCAATGGCCTCATCGACGCTGGCTGCCTCAATATCAAATTCTCCATCAGTGTGGGACAGTAGGTATGTCTTGAGCCAGTGGTTCAACGATTCAACCTGCACCCGTTGCGCTCTACCGGTAGCTATCAAGTTAATATCCTTACCACCCACCCTAATGACACGGGGGTCCTCGGTAACATGGTCAGGACTCTCGAATAGTATGCGCTCATCAACTGCCTCTTTGATAAGCCTGAGTTCCTCCACGGTCATCTCACCTGAAGCGAACTCCTTGAGAACTCTGTCAAATGCCTTTGTCACGGTTACATCTCCTCCAGACTATCGAAATCTATGTTGTTGAGGGATTGGGCCATATCGAACAGCTCTTCGTTAGTCACACGTTGGGTTCCCTTAAGGTTCTTCTGAGCATGCCGGTAACCGAGATAGAGGACCACTGCGGCTCCCCCAACAGCTCCCACAGCCATCGCCAGTCCGTGTGTCATCAGATTAATCACCATAGAATCGCTCCCTCGCTTCCTCCAGCTCGAATCTGCTCCTTGCCCTCTCGAACTCGCCCCGCGCCTCCCGGGCATCGCGACCCAACTCCAGTAGGCTCAGCTCATCCAGATACCCAATCTCAGCACCATTGGCCCGCCGCACCCGGAGTTCACGTTGCTTCTTTCGGTAAGCCCGTTGGGCGGCCAAGACCTTCTCCTCAGCTTCCTCTAGTTCTCTCTGTAACCTCATCAATTTGTCGTCCATCGTGATACCCACTCTCCGAAGAACAAAAAATTCAGTCTACAACCGCTCGGCCTGATGGCCGATGGTCAGGAACACGCCCCACCCTGCTTGTCCAGGGTTGGACAGCTTGCAAGGGGCAAGGGGCATTGGGTTGGGAAAATCGGCAAACATCTGGACCCTGACACCCTCCGCCCGACCGCCCACGCTGCGCGCCGCAACTCCCCGGTCTGGTTTATTGCAATGACAATCTGGCAGACTTGCATTGCCTCCCCCTCTGTCCCCCCGGCCATCCTTTCTCATGCTCGCTCCCGGCTGGGCAATGCCAACCTGCACACACAGGCAAGGCTCGTCTGGTTTATTCTCCCTTGCTCGCTCGTGCGCGCGCC
>PWWA01000087.1 GCA_003562145.1 Candidatus Woesearchaeota archaeon
CAGCTTTAGAGAGAAAAATACTTCCCTTTCTGTTAAAACAAGACTTTGAAGCCTCAGAACTCGCTAGAGAGACAGGGCTCCAAGAGGTAGAAGTCCTAAGAGCGGGCCAGTGGCTCCAAAACAAAGGCCTTGCTACCATAAGCAGGAAAGAAGAAGAGATTATTGTTCTTGACAAGAACGGATTGGAATACAAGGAAAAGGGGCTTCCTGAGAAAAGATTTCTAAGAGCAATAGGCCAAGGAGCAACTACTGTAAGCCAAGTCTTGAAAAAAGGGATTTCAAAAGAAGAAGTAAACATCTGCATAGGCACTCTCAGAAAGAAAAACGCTGTTCTTGTAACAAAGGAAAAGGAATTGGTGTTCAGCATAACTGGGCAAGGAGAAAAATTGTTAAAAGAAAAGAGCTTGGAGGAAAAACTCCTTGAAAAAAAATATCCCTTAAAAGAAAAAGAATTGAAACCAGAAGAAAAACATGCTGTAAATGAATTGATAAAAAGGAAAGGCATCATAAGAAAAGAAACAAAGAAAACTTTTACTTTGAAAGCCACGGATAAAGCAAGGAAGAGCAAAGGACTCAAAGAAGAGCTCGGCCAAGAATATGAAGAAAGGCTTACAAGAGAAATGCTTAAAACAGGCTCCTGGAAAGGAAAGGAATTCCGGGCTTACGACGTGAAAAGCAAAGTCCCAAGAATACACCCTGGAAGGAAGCATTTCGTCACAGAAGCGATAGATTACATAAAGAAAATGTGGCTGGAACTCGGCTTTGAAGAAATGACTGGAAATGAAGTTCAAAGCGCTTTCTGGGACATGGACGCCTTATTCGTGCCGCAAGACCACCCCGCGAGGGAGATGCAAGACACCTTCTACCTAGAAGGAAAAGCGAAGCTCCCAAAAAAATACTTGCAAAAAATAAAAGCAGTCCATGAAACGGGAGGCGATACTGGAAGCAAGGGGTGGCAATACGAATTCTCGGAAGAAATCTCATCACAAATAATGCTTAGGACGCACACAACAGTTCTGAGCGCCTTAACATTATCTAACTTGAAAAAAGAGGACTTGCCCAAAAAATATTTTACTGTGGGAAAAGTGTACAGGAACGAGGCTTTGGACTGGAAGCATTTATTCGAATTCCACCAAGTAGAGGGAATAGTTGTAGACCTTGAAGGAAGCATGGCCAAGCTGAAAGGGTACCTGAAAGAATTCTTCCTTAAAATGGGCTATACAGATGTAAGGATAAGGCCTTCTTATTTCCCGTACACGGAGCCAAGCGCCGAAGTAGAAGTATACCACCCTATAAAGAAAGAATGGATAGAGCTCGGGGGCGCAGGCATCTTCAGGCCTGAAGTCACAAAGCCTTTGCTCGGCTTTGAATGCCCTGTCTTAGCATGGGGTATGGGTATGGAAAGGATCATAACGGCGTACTATGAAATAAAAGACTTGAGAGAAATTTATAAGAATGATTTAGAACAGCTCAGAAACGCAAAGATTTTCATAAAAAGATGAGGTAATTAAATGGTAAAGAAAAAAGCAGCGGACTACAAAAAACTAAAAGTGAAAAAATCAGACAAAAAAATTCAAGTGGGTGTGCTTGGATCAAGCGAAGTCATAACCACAAAAGAGGCGTATAATCTGGCCTTTGAGGTCGGAGAAGAACTTGCAAAGAGAGGGATAATAACATTGACAGGCGGCGGACTCGGAGTTATGGAAGCAGCTCTTAAAGGAGCCAAAAAAAGGAACGGAATCACATTAGCAATAGTGCCTTGGGAGAGCCATAAGAAAGTTAATGATTACGCGGATGTAGTCGTCGCGACAGGCATAGGGTGGAGCAGGAATAGCATAAACATCAACAGCTGTGATGGAGCGATAATTGTTGGGGGTGGGGCGGGAACGCTTAACGAAGCAACTTACGCATATATGATGAGCAAGCCAATAGTAGCACTAACGCCCAGCGGCGGCATGGCTTTGGAGTTGACAAACAGGTACTTCGACGTGAGGAAGACAGAATACATTTACGGGGCGGACAGCGCAAAGCAAGCCGTGGATTTAGTCCTTAAACTGATAAATAAAAGGGAAAAGACAAAAACAGAATCAGAGCTTGATAAAGACTTGCTGAACAGGGAAGAAAAGCAAGACTGGAAGATAATAGAGCAAAAGAAAAAGAAAGGAATTAGAATAAAATAAAATGCCAAAAATAGTTATTGATAAGGAAAAATTATTGGGAATAATAGGAAAAAATCTTAGTGATGAAGAGCTAAGAAACAACCTAAGCTACCTCGGAACAGATGTAGAAAGCATAACAAAAGAAAATGTCGAAGTAGAAATATTTCCCAACAGGCCAGATATGCTATCAGAACAAGGGCTTGGCAGGGCTTTAAGGAGTTTCACCGGAAAAGAAAAAGGATTAAAAAAATATTCTGCGAAGAAAAGCAGTTACAGAGTAATAATTGACAATAGCGTTAAAAAAGTGAGGCCGCATACAGCTTGCGCAGTAGTAAAAGGATTAAAGCTTGATGAAAAAAAAATTGAAAGCATAATAGAAATACAGGAAAAGCTTCACCTAACATACGGCCGTAACAGAAAAAAATGCGCGATAGGCATATACCCCCTGGAAAACATTTCTTTTCCAATAACTTACAAAGCTATTCTCAAAGAAAAAATAAAGTTTGTACCCCTTGATTCTAATAAGGAGATGACTGCAAAACAAATCCTGGAAATTCACGACAAGGGAAAGGAATACGCGCATCTGTTAAAAGGAGAAAAATATTATCCTTTGTTTGTTGACTCAAAAAACAAGATTATGAGCATGCCACCAATCATTAATTCTGAGGAAACAGGAAAAATAAAATACAACACAAAAGATGTTTTTGTTGAGTGCAGCGGCCACGACTTCAGAGTCCTTAGCAAGGCGCTAAACATGGTTGTCACAGCGCTCGCAGATATAGGTGGTATTGTATATGAAGTAGAGCTTGTTAATGAAAAAAAGAGAACGCCAGAACTCGAGCCTGAAGAAAGGATTCTGAGAAAGCAATATTGCGAAAGCATTATA
This sequence comes from Candidatus Woesearchaeota archaeon, assembly GCA_003562145.1. Taxonomy (GTDB): domain Archaea; phylum Nanobdellota; class Nanobdellia; order Woesearchaeales; family 21-14-0-10-32-9; genus PWWA01. The sequence goes on from PWWA01000087.1 coordinate 3,046, forward strand.
GGAAGGAAATTTTCTGACAAAGAAATTGTGGTGTGCCTCGAAAAAATGGGTTGTTCTGTAAGAAAGAAAGATTATGATTTTGTTGTACGAGTACCTTGTTATAGGGCGGACATAATCCACGAGGTTGATTTGGTTGAAGATATTGCTATAGGGTTTGGGTATAATAACTTAGTAGAAGATGATTTGAGGCCTGAAACCCCTGGGAAAGAGTGTTTTGGGGAAAAAATAAAAGACAAAATAAGGGATTTGCTCTAGATG
>PWWA01000036.1 GCA_003562145.1 Candidatus Woesearchaeota archaeon
CCTCGTGTATACTTGGCTTTAGCAACTCAACTGCTAACAAGCCCATCTTGGCAGAGCTATTAGCCGCGAAAACACAGAAAGCCATCTCCTCAAATAACGCTTCATGGGCCGAATCCTTATGCCTTGAAAAATCTGCGAGCTTCCGCTCAGCCAAAGGCTTTACCTTCTCGTAATGAAGAACGAAATCATCCATAGCAATGACTAGAAAAAAGCTTTGTTTTAAATAATTAGAGGTTCATATTCATCCTAAGCAAAGAATACCTCAATAACTCCCTTAGAACGGTTTGTTCGCCCTCCCCAAGGCTCTTGCTAACTTCTTTTACTTTTAAGAACATGTAAGGTTCCTTGCGGTTAACCCACATCTGGGTTTTCTCGCCTTTAAAATCATGAATAAAGCTAACACTTTCCTTCTTAGCCTCCAATACCAAGAGGATGCTTCCAAGCTCATCATCATTCATCTTAACTTTCTTCCAAGCCCATTTCTCCCCTGACAGGATTCCGAAGTGAAAATAGAATTCTCCTGAATCATTCAGCGTTGCTTTCAAGCAATTATTCTTCCCAAAAAACGCCTTGTTTATAACCAGCTTAACCATAAACCAAAGCAAAGAAAAGCTTATTTATATACTCTTCCCGTGGACTTGTCCAGTGCTCATTTTAGTGGAAACCTTTAAAAAATATGTTGTTGTCCTAATTTCTACCGCTTATTTTTTTAGCCCCGTAGTGTAGCGGCCAAATCCTTTTAAGTACGCGCTTTTAGGGAGGCAAGTCATCGCGGACTCTGGATCCGTGGACCTCGGTTCAAATCCGGGCGGGGCTACTTTTTGTTTTAACTCTGGATGAATTCATTTATTTTTCTTATTGTTTCTCTTTGTTGGAACATGTTGTTGTGGTGTGCTCCGGTTATTACGTGCCTCTCAGAATTTTTAAGTTCTTTGTGTAGTTTTTCGCTTTCACTTAATGGTATGGTACGATCATTCTCTCCGTGCAAAATCAATACTTTCCCTGTATATCCTTCTAGGTATTTGTTTGTCTCGTAGTTTTCCCTTAGTATTAAGCCTACAGGATACATAAAGAACGTTCTTCTTGCTACGCTCGCAGCCGAGTAAAAGGGTGCTATCATTATGAGCCCGTCAGGCTCTTCCAGGGATGCGTGGTACGCTGCTACGCTCGAGCCCAGGCTTATTCCGAGCAAATATGTTTCTTTACCTTGTTGTTCCGCGTATTCCTTCACATCTTTTGCGCTTTCAAGTATTTTTTGCTTTGAAGGCTTCCCGCTTTCCCCGTACCCAGGATATTCCATGATTATGTATGAGTACCTTGGATTTATCGTATTTGTTAAAGGTATCCTGTCGCATGCCCTGCCCGCATTTCCGTGGTAGATTATTATTTGCTTTTCAGAATCAGGGTTTCCGGCTAGATAAAATCTTGCTTGTCCATGCGTCTGCACTTCTCCCAGAGTGCATTCTTCAAACGGCGTTTTATCAGGGTGGTATATCATGCTGCTTTGCAGGAAGTATAAGATTAACCCGAATAAAATATATATTATTAGAATCGCAACTAGTGCTTGTATTACATTCATATCAATTCTAAAGGATATTTCTTATTTAAATTCTTTGCCAGAATTACCTTCTTCCTCTTCCTGGAGGGCCTCTTCTCTGTGGAAATCCTCTTCCTGTTTGTCTTCTTTGTTGTGCTTGTCTTTGGAATGCTATTCTTTCAAAGTTTGGTTTTTGTTCGCTTGTTATTTCTAGGCTGCTGTCCTGTAGTACTCTTGAGAAGTTTTCGTGGTCGAAATGCGTTAGCAAGGTTATTGCTTTTCCGCTTTGGCTTGCTCGAGCCGTCCTTCCAATTCGGTGTATGTATTCCTGGGAAGTCTTTGGTACATCATAGTTGTATACTGTTACTACGTTTTTTATGTCAAGCCCGCGAGCCGCAACGTCTGTCGCGACAAGAACATTTATTTTTTCTTCCCTTAGCTGCTCTAATGCTTTCAAGCGGCGTGGCTGTGTTAAGCCTCCGTGGATCGCCATTACTTTTATTCCTTGCCTTTTCAGGTTTGTTGTCAAGATGTCTACTTCTCTCCTTGTGGCGCAGAATATCAGTTTTAATCCTTCAACGTCTTTCTTGAGTAAGTGAACTAGCAGGGAAAATTTGTCTTTTGGCATTATGTCATAATATACTTGTTTTAGGAAATGCTTTTCCACGTATGAGTCTGTGCGTATGGTGATTGGCTTCTTCAAATGTTTTTCCACTAAATCCAGGACGTCAGGGGTTAGCGTGGCGCTGAAGAGCAATGTTTGTTTTTCCTTATTAGTTGCGCTTAATATCCTTTCAACGTCTTCTATGAATCCCATGTCTGACATCCTGTCTACTTCGTCCAGGACAAAGAATTTTATGCCTCTAAGGTTAAGAGTTTGCCTGGTTAAATGATCTAGAACTCGACCAGGAGTTCCTATCACAACTTGGCTTTTCTTTATCTCGTGTACTTGATTGTCCAGGGAGACTCCACCGTAAACACTCGTCGTCCTGATATTCATGTGCTTTCCTAGTTGCTGGAAGACGTCTGTGACTTGGACGCATAATTCCCTTGTAGGAGTTAGCACAATGGCTTGCACTCCGCGTCCATCAATTTTTTCGAGTATTGGTATTGCGAATGCGGCTGTCTTCCCTGAGCCTGTCTTGCTCTGGCCAACTACATCCGTTCCTTCAAGTGCGGGCTTAACAGTTTTTTCCTGTATTAATGTCAAATCTGTAAATCCTGCGTGTTTTATTCCTTTCATCAAATCTTCTTTTATTTTTAATTCTTCAAATCTCATTATTTGTACCTCTGCAGCTGAATTAATGAGAAAAAGAGTTGATTTATAAATTTGTTTATCTCATATTCCCCAAAAACTTTTTATAAAACCGCTTTTTCCCGTTAATAATGGAATTAGATGAGATACTAAGCATGGAATTCCTCGGCAATACGGTCCAGGATTATTTTTGGGCTCTAGTAATATTTGTGGCATCCTACGCAATTTTATACCTGTTCCGAGTAGTTATTGTAGCGTGGCTAAAATCGCTAGCTAAGAAAACCAAGAACAACATCGATGACTTCATAATAGACTTTATTATGGGAGTCAAGCAGCCATTTTACATATACGTGTCCATATTCCTTTCTTTAAACGCGCTACAAGTACATCCAACCGTGTCAATGATTTCTAGATACTTGTTGTTGGCATTCATCGTATTCTATGCGGTCAAGGGTATTGGCAGAGTTGTAAACCACGGCGCAGATATAGTTGCCAAGAAAC
>PWWA01000044.1 GCA_003562145.1 Candidatus Woesearchaeota archaeon
CATGAGATACGCTTAGAGAAAGACGGCCAGACAGACATAGATACTAGCGGGAGCACTATTAGCAGGGGAGGACAGGAAGTACACATTATAACACTGAACAACATTAATGTAAATCCGGGCTCTAAAGAAAGATTCGGAATGACAATAACATTCAGCAGGGATGAACTAAACGCGAGAAGATACAATATCACAGGCACCACAGTAGTAACCGCAAGATAACATTTTTTACCTATACAATATTTCTACGCTATCCGTACGCTCATAAGGATCAATACCCGTGTTTTCCAACAAACCCTTATCTCCAGCAGAATACTTTAGAAGACCCGCCCAGGCAATCATAGCCGCGTTATCCACTAAGAATTCATTAGCAGGACAATAAGATTTCGCACCACGCTCCCCACACATAACCCTGGACATTTCCTGCAACCTCTTATTGCAAGCAACCCCGCCGCCCAAGATTACCTGTTTTTTCCCGGTGTGAGCAAGAGCCCTTTCAGTTACCTCAACTAGCATGGCAAACACGTGCTCCTGAACAGAAAGACAAAGGTCTTCCGTTGAATACTCACCGCTTTTTATCTTAGCCTTAAGATTAGTAAGCAAGCCGCCAAAGGAAACATCCATGCCCTTAACCGTGTAAGGAAGGCTGATAAGATTCTTTCCCTTACATGCTAGTTCCTCAATTTTCGGCCCAGCCGGAAAGCCAAGGCCCAGCGCCCTGCCAAAACTATCCAAGAAATTGCCAACACCTATATCAAGGGTTTCCCCAAAAACCCTGTATTTGCCTGATTCAAACGCGATAACCTGGGTGTTCGCACCAGAAGCATAAAGCAGTACAGGGTCATCCACTGGCGTCATCATCCTGCCTATCTCTAAATGGGCAATACAATGATTTACAGGAATTAACGGCTTACCAAGAAGCAAGGCCAGGCTTCTTGAAAAAACAGCTCCTATACGCAATGAGTGACCTATGCCTGGGCTGTTAGAGAAAGCTATTAAGTCAATATCCCAAAGGCTTATTTTTGCCTTCTTAATAGCTGCAAGAAAGACTTTGTCACAGAATTCAACGTGGTGGTCAGCGACTCTCGCAGGAACCATACCGCCTTGTTCGGTCATAAAAAGCTTTCTTTCGTTAGACAGCACTTTTTTTCCCTTAAGCACCGATACCCCGAAGGTGTGAGCAGTAGCTTCTATGCCTAGCACTAAAACCTCGTTTTTCTTTCGCTTAGCCATGCTTAAGAGGTATAAGCATCCTTTTTATAAGAATTGCTTTTTTTTAAGCGTTTAAATAAAAAGATTTTTTAATGGAGCGCCCTTTTCAACGAAGCATGGACAATAAAACCTCGGGACAAGGAACTGGACAAGGCCAGGGAAGGCTTATAAGGGAAAGGCTGGCGAAACTAGATGGTATAAAGAATGAAGGGATAAACCCTTACCCGTACAAGTACAAGGTTACCAAGAGAGCTGCGAAAATAAAAGAAGAGCATAAAGGCCTTAAGCCGGAGGAGCACTCTAAAAAGAAGGAACGCGTAGCCGGCAGGATAGTGTTGCTTAGAAAGATGGGCAAAGTAGTTTTCATGACTATACAAGATGAATTCGAAAAGCTACAAATATACTTCAGGAAAGAAGATTTAGGTGATTCTTTTAATTTATTAAAGAACTTCGACATCGGTGATTTCATAGGCGTTGAAGGAATTATTTTTAAGACTAAGACAGGGGAAATAACGGTTTTCGCAGATAAATTCGAGATGTTATGCAAGGCTATAAGGCCTTTGCCAGAGAAATACCATGGCCTGAAAGATACTGAGCTGAAGTACAGGAAACGTTACTTGGACTTGATTGTTAACCCAGAGTCATCTGAGGTGTTTAGGAAACGCATAAGGATGCTGAAAGCGATAAAGGATTTCCTGGACAGGAAAGGATTCATGGAAGTGGAGACTCCGATATTGCACCCTATCTACGGAGGGGCAGCGGCGAAGCCATTCACAACTTTCCACAACGAGCTAAAAACCAAATTGTACCTGAGGATAAGCCCAGAGCTGTACCTGAAAAGGCTTATCGTAGGCGGGTTCAACAAAGTATATGATATTAACAAGAATTTCAGGAATGAAGGTGTAGACACAACACATAACCCGGAGTTCACAATGCTTGAAGCATACGAGGCATACAGCGACTATAATGATATGATGAAGCTAACCGAAGAGTTGTACGAGTACGTAGCATTAAAGGTTAACGGCACGACAAAAGCAAAGTTTAAAGGCGTAGAAGTTGATTTTAAGGCGCCTTGGCCAAGGATTAAGATGCTTGACTGCATAAAAGAGCACGCAGGCATCGATGCAGGGAATTTGAGTGCGAATGAGCTTAAGAAATTCGTTTTATCCAAAAGAATTGAATTTGATGCAGAGCACTCCTGGGGTAATTACGTCCAAGCTATATTTGAGCATTTCTGCGAGGACAAACTAATACAGCCAGTATTCATAATAGACCCTCCAAAGGAGACAACGCCTCTATGCAAGGCACACAGAAAAGACCCTAGGCTTATAGAGCGGTTTGAGCCATTCTGTATGGGAATGGAATTGGCGAATGCATATTCCGAGCTCAACGACCCATTAGTGCAAAGAAAGCTCTTGGAAGACCAGGCAAGGCAGCTAAGAGCAGGGAACAAAGAAGCAAACCCGTTAGACGAAGACTTTATCGAATCGCTAGAGCACGGCATGCCCCCGACAGGCGGCCTAGGAATAGGGATAGACAGGATGGCGATGCTCTTGCTCGGAAAGGAATCAATACGAGACATTATATTCTTCCCAACCATGAAAGCCGAAAGATAAAAGCAAAAAATATATAACATCCTGGTTCCATGTTATTAGTAACAGATGCTCTGCCAAACAGATAGCCTCCAGGAAACCATAGACAAGCTTAGTTCTGAACGCGAATACAGACCTACAGGTGTAGCTATACTAACTAATTATGAGGGAGACCTTTTAAATGTCAGGTCAAGGCATGGCTCATGGCACTTGCCACAAGGATACATTGAGAGGGGAGAGACAATAGATGTTTCTATAAAAAGGGAATTGGATGAAGAGCTGGGAATGAACTCTTTGCTCGAAACAAGCAAATTAGAAGTGCTTCCGATGTACGCTTTATCAGATACGCCTGGCAGGCTTAGGAATGGATTTACAAGGGGAAAAGCTTATTTTTTTATACGAGGAAATTATAATGGACTGCATTTATTTACTTTGCAGCATG
>PWWA01000001.1 GCA_003562145.1 Candidatus Woesearchaeota archaeon
ATCTGAGAAAACCTTTTTTTTCATAGTGTCAACATCTTCTTCTGGCTCTTCTACTACGGGCTTGCTTGAAGGCTTCATCCGAAACATGGGAAGTTCTTCTAGTTCTTCTTCGGGCTCGGGCTCATCAGGGATTATGTCAGAGAAAGATTTTTCGGATTCGAAGTCGAGTTCGTCATCGGAGAAATCCGGGACTTCAAATGATGTTTGCTCTTGCTCGCTCATCTCTGGCAGTTCAGCGGTTTCGGGCATCTGGCTCTCCATGTCTGAGGGCACCATGTATTGCCCCGACCCTCCTTCCGGGGGCGGCGGCTGCTGAACCGGCTGTTGGGGCGGCGGTTGCTGAACTGGCTGCTGCTGAGGCATACGGGGAAGCTCCGGCACTTCCATCGGTGCTTGCGGCTGAACGCTTTGCAGGGGAACTTCACTCGGCGCCTTCTCCTTTTTCTTGAAAGAATCAAATAATCCCATTAAATACCCCTTTTTTAAATTCTTAGTCGAAAAAATATTTTTTGTTTATTAAAAGTTTTCTTATCCCTGCGCAATGAGAACTACAAATCATATTTATCCCCTACGACAGGAGCGTATGCTTCGCCCTTTATGTTGTTGTCCGCCCACTCCTTTAGAGCTGTTACCGACTCGAAGTCGCCGTGCTGGAAGAAAACGTGCTTAGGGCTTAATTCCTTCACAAGCCGCAGTATCCCTTCCCTGTCAGCGTGCCCTGAAAAGTCGTATTTCTCAACTTGGCAATTTACCTTGGTCTTCCAGCCATCCATATAAACAAAGCCTTCATCTAATAGGTTCCTGCCATTAGTCCTCTTGCACTGAAAGCCCATAAGCATTACTTTGCTGCTCGAATCATGCCACAAGCCACCAATGTATGAAAGCACTGGGCCTCCTTGCAGCATCCCGGACGTGGTTATGAAAATGCCTTGTTTTTTTAGCGCATCACTCCTGCGCTTCTCACTGCTAATCCATTCCACTCTTTCAAAAAACATTTTCTTTAAGGCATCATGGTTAGCCAAGTACTTATTCTTCGTAGCAATTATCTTCCTAGTCATCCTCTTCGACATGCCATCAAAATATATTTTTACAGGGAACTCGTGCTTGGACAGCATAATAAGCGTTTCCTGTGCCCTTCCAAGCGCGAAAACAGGTATGAGGACGGAGCCGCCATCACCAAGAGTCTTGTATATCGATGCGATGAACTTCTTTTCTAATTCTTCCCTGTCCGGCAGATCCCTGTATCCATAAGTTGATTCGGTTATCAGCACATCCAAAGGCTTTTCCATTAGAACTTTTCCTACCTTGAATGGAACCATTAAGTTAGACTTCCTGTTGTTGAAATCAGCGGTGTACAAGACTCTTTTGCCCTCAACTTCCAATAAAACCATTGCACTCCCAGGTATATGGCCTGCATTGATAAACATAAACTTTACATCTTCGTGCTTGTACCACTTGTCAAAATTAACGAAGGAAGTATCTTTTTGTACCTCTCGAATATCTGTATTGTTGTATGCAGGGTGGAAACGCCTTACCCTTGCAATCTTATAAGAATCCTTGAGCAATATTTTTGATATGCTAAAAGTGTGCCTAGTGCAAAATATAGGTCCTTTCAAGTCGCTGTGCTCGAACAATGGAAGGCCTCCTGAGTGGTCTAAGTGCGCGTGGCTTAGAAACACGCCGTCAATCTTATCTATGTCTAAAACACCCCTGGGAAATCCCAGTCCATCTTCCAAGAATTTTATCCCTACGTCCAACAAGTACCTTTTTCCCTTATTGGTGCGTATCTGTATGCAACTCCTCCCGACTTCGCTTGCCGCACCGTGAAACTCTAGCTCCATAACAATAAGAAAACCCTAATCATATTTATTTAAATATTTGTTTTTTTTATGGTTGTTTAATTTTCAGTTTTTCTTTCAGGGCTTCGAAGTCAGGCTTCACTCCTTTCTTCATGTTCTTCCATAAGTCCAAGCCGTCGTGCTCATGCCTGGGCACCAAGTGCATGTGGAAGTGCATCACGTCTTGGTTGGCATCCTTGCCAGAGGACTGTATTATGTTAAATGCGTTGTAGCCTGCCTTTTCCCTGTAGTGGCCACCGAGTTTTTTCGCGGTGCTTGTTATTCTGAGAAGAAGTCTTTCGGGCAGGTCAAATATGTTTTCGTAATGCTTCTTAGGGATTATAAGTGTGTGCCCTGGATTGCTGGGCTGTATGTCTAAGAAAGCCTTTATTTCCCCGTCCTCGTAGATTGTATGGCTAGGTATTTCTCCTTTCGCAATCTTGCAGAATATGCATTCAGCCATTTTTGCTATTAGGGTTGTTGTTTGCGTATAAATTTTTTTCGGCGTTTTTACGTTTCGTTTGAAGGGCTTCCGGTTTTTTCCTGGAAATTATTATTAAAAGTTTGTGCTGAACAAGTTTTTATGAGAAAAGAAATATTGTTGGCAATGGTTATGCTTGGGTGCGGGCTGGCATTAGCTGAAGGCCTGCCTGTGAAGGATGTGAGCGTGTCAATAATAATACCGGATAAGATTAATTCCTCGGTTGAATACAACAGGCTATTCCGCTTGGTTAACCATAATAGTGTGAGCGGGCAGGATGATGGATTGGTCGTTAACGTGGAATTCAATGTGACAAAGAACTACACGTTAGTAAAGAGTTCATCGGTTAACCGCTCCCTTAACTCATATACCGAGACAGGTATGGGTGCTTTGTTTTTTAACGAGACAGGAATATTTGGTTTGTGCGTGAAGATACGCGGTTTAAACTACGAAGACCCTAATCCTGGGAATGACGAGGCTTGCGTTGAATTAACCGTTATGGGTGAAATAGAAGAAGCGCCGAATGAAAACTTGACTGGCAACGAGACATTAACAGAGCCGTTCAACGAAACAGCACAAGAAAACACCACAGAAGAAGAATTTGACTTCTGCAAATGCCAAACAATTATTATAACTGACAAGAGCCTATACGAAAAAGGGGAGAGAATAGACTTCTCTTTTAATACTTGCAATACTTCATTCACAAATTATCCTTACGCATTAGAATACTGGGTTGAAGACTTGTTCGGGCAAATAGTGAAAGCAAAGCTTAACACAACGAATCCAGCACCAAAAAGATATACTCCTAGCATAGATGAATCAATGAAAGCATTCTTGGTAAAAGGATGGTTCCCTGAATGCAACAACACCGCATCCCCAGCACTAGTTGTTTTCAGG
>PWWA01000034.1 GCA_003562145.1 Candidatus Woesearchaeota archaeon
AAGAAACAAAAACTCTTTAAAAATATTTCTACTTAGAAGTGGTAAAATCATCTTTTGTTGAGCATTATGGTGTATTCATTGCCTTTTATCTTGTCAATCGATTTATGCTCGTATTCTTTGTCCGGGGACTTCATGGATATTGTAATGGTTTCTGCCCCGATTTTTTTCTTCATTCCCTGTAAATGCTCTTCTAAGTCTACGTCATGCTCAGAACTTGGCTGCACGTATAAGTCTATCCTGTCCTGCTTTTCCAGTCCGGCTTCCTTTCTAAGCGCTTGCACTCTTCTCGCTATTTCCCTAGCGTATCCTTCTTCCAGCAGTTTTTTGTCCAGCTCAGTATTAATGTATATGGTTCCGAACTTAAACGGCGCTGCTACCCATGGCTTCTCCACTTCTTTTTCAATAACGAAATGTTTTTTCTCCAAATCATAAGTTTTTCCTGCAGCTTTCACTCTGTAATTCTTTCCATGTATCACACTCTTGATTATGTCTTCTTCCTTCGACTTTTTCAGTTCGTTCAGTATATCTCCTGTGCTTGTCCCGTAATCATCACCTATCGACCTGTAGTCAGGCTTAACATTGTACTTCACATTGTCAAACCTTTCTATTATCTTAGCGTCTTTGATATTTGTGTGTCTGTATATTGTTTCTTTAAGTGTTCGTAGTGCTTTCCTCGCCTTGTCAATCGTTTCCTTTCCTGCAAGGTCTTCATCCAGCTCGATTAATACTTCCTTTAAAGGCCACCTGACCCCTGTGTTGCCCTGGTCCCTCGCAGACAGAATCCCTTGCACTATCTCCCTGGCAAGCCTCATGTCAGTGTTAAGATTCTCGTTTATCTTACCCTGCTTTGGCCATTCTTCCAAGTGCACGGAGAACTTGCCTGTCATGTCCCTGTAAAGCTTCTCCGCTATGTACGGCGTGAATGGGGCAAGCAGCTTAGCAACATTTTCTAGTACGTACCTGAAAGTGTAAGCCAGTGCTTTATCTTTCTCATTAGCCCTGTCTCTTACAAGCTTGATATACCACCTTGAAAAGTCCTCAACCACGAATCCTTGGAGCTTAGAAACGCATTGGTTGTATTCATGATTCTCTAAATGCCCAGTTATTTCTTTTATCAGTTCATCAGTCTTGGATATTATCCATGAGTCTTCTGTTTCCAATAAGCTTTTTTCTTCACCTTTAAGACCCTGCTCTAATAAGTATGAGGAAGCGAAGTAATAAGTGTTCCACAACGTATTAAAGAACGGGTTAACAGTTTCTTTCATGGGCTTCATACCGAACCTAATTTGTTCCCCTAAAGGGTACGAGCACATAAGCATCCTTACTGCGTCTACTCCTACTTTATCAAATATCTTCTCAGGATCCAAAACGTTGCCTTTGCTTTTGCTCATCTTTTCGCCTTTATCATCACATAAGAGTCCACCGACAGCGCAACTCTTATACGCAACATTATCAAACAACAGCACACCTATCACGTGTAACGTGTAGAACCATCCCCTGGTTTGGTCTATTGCTTCAGCTATGAAGTCGTAAGGCGCACTTTTCTTGAACATCGCCATTCCTTCCTTACTGAACGGGTAATGGTATTGTGCAAAAGGGGCTGCCCCTGAATCATACCAGCAATCTATCACTTCAGGAGTCCTCCGCATAGTGCCTTTGCATTTCTCGCACTTAAATGTTAATGGGTCTACGATTGGCTTATGCAAGTCATCAACCTTCTTCCCGGTCAATTCTTCCAGTTCTTTTATGGAGCCTACTGCTTTCTGGGCTTCGCATTCCTCGCATACCCATATGGGCAGCGGTGTTCCCCAGAACTTATTCCTTGAAATAGCCCAGTCCTTTGCGCCTTCAAGCCAATTCCCAAACCTTCCCTTTTTTATGTGATTAGGGTACCAGTTAATTTTTTCGTTATGCTTTACTAGCTTGTCTGCGTTTTTGTTTACGCTTACGAACCATGAATCCATAGCGTAGTACAATAATGGTGTGTCGCATCTCCAGCAGAACGGGTACGCGTGGAGATACTCTTCCTTCTTAACCAATAATTTTCGTTTTTCGAGTTCTTTTATTATGTCCTTATCAGCGTCTTTTACAAACCTGCCTTTGTATAGAGTTACTTTTTCGTTGAAGCTTCCATCTTTCTCCACAGGGTGTATGAATGCAATGTTATTTTCCCTGCATGTCTCGTAGTCTTCTTCTCCGAAAGCAGGCGCTTGATGAACTATGCCTGTTCCATCCTCAACAGAAACATAGTCCGCATGTATTACTATGAAAGACTTCTTGTCTTTCTGCTCTGATAATTCTTCCTTCATATAATTGTAAATTGGCTCGTACTCCTTTCCGACAAGCTTGTTTCCCTTAAATTCTTCTAAAGTTTTTGCGTTTTTGAAGTACTTGCTCTTAAGCTCTTTTGCAAGAACATATTTTTCTCCTTTAACATCAACAGTTACATAATCTATGTCCTTATTCACTGCAAGGGCCAGGTTTGACAGCAGAGTCCACGGGGTAGTCGTCCATGCCAATAAGTACTTGTTTTCATTTTTTAGCTTGAACTTCACAGTTATAGCATCATCCGTGACATCCTTGTAGCCGAGGGCTACTTCGTGGCTGCTCAGCGGCGTCTCGCACCTCGGGCAGTAAGGAACTACTTTGTAGCCTTTATATAGCAAATTTTTCTTGTGCAGTTCTTTAAGGCTCCACCACACGCTCTCCATGTAATCCTTGCTTAAGGTCATATAAGCATTCTCAAAGTCTACCCAGAACCCAAGCTTCTTCGTTACACGCTCCCAGTCCTTAACATACGTGAAGACATCTTTCTTGCATTCCTCTATGAATTTTTCTTCTCCATATCTTACAACGTCTTTTTTAGTCTTTAAGCCGAGCTTCTTCTCAACCTGTACTTCCACTGGCAAGCCATGGCAGTCCCACCCCCCTTTTCTTGGAACTGAGTAGCCTTGCATGTACTTAAACCTGCAAAACAAGTCCTTAAAGACGCGCATCTCTACATGGTGCAATCCAGGCGGAGCATTAGCTGTTGGGGGGCCTTCCACCCACGAAAAAAGCTCTTTGTTTTTATCATAAGTAATTGTTTTTCTAGCTATTTCTTTCTCGTTAGCCTCCCAGTGAGCGCTTATTTCTTTTTCTATTGCCTTAAAGTTGTAACTTTTCGCTGGCTTCGTTTTCATCTTCACGAATTCTTTGTAAGTTAGGGGTTG
>PWWA01000066.1 GCA_003562145.1 Candidatus Woesearchaeota archaeon
GTATTCTTTATTAACAGGGTTTATATTCCTTGTTTGATACAATATTCTTATAGTTTCCATGCTTGTGTGGTAACACGGCTTTGTTTATAAAGCTTTTCAGGATTGTTTTTCTCTTTTTTCAGCAATTAATTTAAACAACGCCTTCTTATCATAATGCATGTTCGCTTTAAAAGCCAGGTTGAGGGATGCGGAGAAAGCCAAGTCTTTGATGGTTGAAAAGGGCTTGATTGATAATTCTTTCAGGTCAAAGAAGGATTCTAAGCACATTTATTTCCCCTTAAAAGAAAAAGCTTTTGTTAAAGGCTTTGAAATAGTAGAAATCGATTTTGAGAAGAACAATAAGCCGGTTGCCATGGACCTGAAATCATTGTTGAAAGGAAAGCTGTCAGAGGAGTATTTTGAAAGGCTTAAATCTTCTTATGACGTAATAGGGAGCATAGCTATCCTTGAAATAGATGAAGAGTTAAGAGGTAAGGAAAAGGTTATCGCGGAAGCTCTCTTAGAATCCAATACTACTATCAAGACTGTGCTTCGCAAAGATGCTGCACACAGGACAGAGTTCAGGACGCAGAAAATGAAATTCTTGGCAGGCATAGATACCAGGGAGACTGTTCATAAGGAGAACAATGTTTTGTTAAAATTAGATGTGGAAAACGTTTACTTCTCTCCACGACTATCCACGGAGAGGAAGAGAATAAGTGAACAAGTAAAGCCCGGTGAAGACATATTAGTTATGTTCTCTGGCTGCTCTCCTTATCCTTGTGTATTGTCTAAGATTACAGAAGCAAAAGGGATAGTTGGCATAGAAATTAACCCTGCAGGGCACAAGTATGGATTAGAGAATGTTAAGATGAACAAAATAAAAAACGTTGAATTGATTAACGGTGATGTCCGGCTAGAAGTGCCTAAGATGAACAAGAAATTTGACAGAATCATTATGCCTTTGCCTAAGGAAGCCCAGGATTTCTTAGATGTTGCTTTCCAAGCAGCTATGAAGGGAACAAGGATTCATTTCTATCAGTTCCTCCACGAAGACAACTTCGGGGAAGCAGAGAAGAAAGCAAAGGAAGAAGCATTGAAGTACGGGTTTAAGTTCAAGTACTTGGACTTGGTTAAATGCGGGCAGCACTCTCCTCGTGTTTACAGGATTTGCCTTGATTTCGAGGTGCAATAACTTGAAAGAAATAGAAGTAAAAATACTTGAAGTGAACAGGAAAGAAATCGAGAAAAAACTCCTGGGCTTGGAGGCGAAGAAAGTCTTTGATGACTGCATGGAAGCTTTTTATTTTGATGACGAAGAAGGCTCTTTAAAGAAGAAAGGCGTTATCCTAAGGGTTAGGAAGGAAGCAGGCGAAGTTTACCTGTTCGTGAAAAGCAATGTTTCGAAAGAAATTGTTAAGTCCGCGGATGAAAAAGTCGTAAAAGTTGAAAGCTTTGATGCAATAGAAGAAATTTTGGGTGTGCTAGGCTTTTTCGTTAAAGGTATCGCTAAGAAAAAAAGGGTTATGTATAAAGCTGGCGGCGCATCTTTTTGCTTTGACAAATACCAAGATGATTTGAGCTTCATCCCTGAATTCTTTGAGGTGGAAGCTGGTTCGGAGGAAGAAGTCTTGAAATACGTTAAGCTTCTGGGCTTCAGGGAAAATGATTGCAGGAGCTGGTCTTTAAGCGAACTAATAAAGAACTATAAAAAATAAGCATTATTTCCCTTTGAACAACAGCTTTTGGTTTAAGATCATTATTATCACAGCTAGTATTATGAATGTCCAGTGTATTATGAATGTTAAGGCTACGAATCCGAGGCCTATAAATCCTATTATTATCACAGGCCAATTAACTTCTTTTTTCTTCATTTCAGAATTTTATCCGAACATTCCTTGGTATTCAAGGGATGATTTTTCGTCTGCTTTCTTTACTTTAATTATTGCTTTCTCAAAGTCTTTTTGGTTTACACTACTTCTATTGTCACGGATTGCGAAGTAGCCTGCCTCGGTGCACACTGATTTTACTTCTGCACCGCTGAAGCCTTCCATTTTTTTCAGCAAAGGCTCCGCTTTCAGGCCTCTTGCAAGGCTCATTCTTTTTGTGTGAATCTTGAATATTTCTTTTAAGCCTTCCCTGCTCGGCACAGGTACTTCAATCATTCGGTCGAGCCTTCCAGGCCTAA
The DNA here is from genome assembly GCA_003562145.1 of Candidatus Woesearchaeota archaeon. Taxonomy (GTDB): domain Archaea; phylum Nanobdellota; class Nanobdellia; order Woesearchaeales; family 21-14-0-10-32-9; genus PWWA01. The sequence goes on from PWWA01000066.1 coordinate 2,168, forward strand.
TCACGGCAGGGTCTAATATATCACTTCTATTAGTGCAACCGATTATCTTGACGTTGCCCAATGGCTTAAAACCATCTATTTCGGCTAGTAGCTGCATGAATGTCCTTTGCACTTCTCTTTCCCCGGATGTCCCTATGTCTATTCTCTTAGAGGCTATTGCATCTAGTTCATCTATGAATATTATGCTTGGGGCTTTTTCCCTTGCGAGCTTGAATATGTCTTTTACGAGCTTGGCGCCTTCACCAATGAATTTCTGTACTAGTTCAGAGCCTACTATTTCTATGAATGTGCTTTTGGTGCTTGAGGCTGCAGCTTTGGCAAGCATCGTCTTTCCTGTTCCTGGCGGGCCGTATAATAACACGCCCTTCGGGGGCTTAATACCGATTTTCTTGAATAGCTCTGGCTTTTTCAAGGGCAATTCTATGACTTCTACCAGCTCATTTTCCTGGTCGTGGAGGCCGCCTATGTCTTTCCATTTCACCACGGGTTTTTCTATTATTACGAATTGTTCTGCGTCTATTCTTCTTTCGCGCTCTAGTTTTTCAACTATTGTCAGGTTTTTTTGCTCTACTATTACTGTATCTCCAGGTTTCAGGTTTTTTACGTCTCCGGAGATGTTAACTAAGAATTTGTTGCCGTTAGGGACTTTTATTACGGCTCTGTCGTTTATTATGTCTACTGTGTCTGCTACCATTAGTGCTGGGCTTCTAAAGCGGTCTAGCTCTGTTTTTAGCTGGAATACTGTTTCTCTTAGTATCCTGTTTTCCTGTTCCAGGCTGTCAATTGATGCCTGGTATTCGTATTCCGGCCTTTTCTCGGCGCTGGTTTCCCTTGAGTCTTCTCCCATGACGTGGTGTAATACGTTTTATTATTTAAAACTTAACCCCAAAAACCCAATAAATTACTAATGAGTAGTGAAAAAACAAAAGATTTATATATTTTGCTTGCATAGCAATAAAATGGAACACACACTACAAAAAATTTTCTTGCAAAAACCAGGAATGACACTGGAAGAAAGCCTAGATGCCATAGA
>PWWA01000111.1 GCA_003562145.1 Candidatus Woesearchaeota archaeon
GGGCTTTACCAGTTCAGGAACCCAGCAGGGTTATTCAAAGCCCTAAAATACCTTATAGAAAATGATATACAGACGAAAGAGGAATACCAGTTGACGGACGCGCTCCAGATAATGATCAACAACAAGCTTAGCCTGTTATCAAGCGAAGTAGAGGTCTGGAAAGACATAGGGTCGCCTGAATCATTGATAGAAACAAATAATTACTTGCTTAAGCAAATAAGGCAAAGATTTAGCGCTCCAAAGAGCTGCATAGTAATACCGCCTGTTTACATCGGGACAGGGGCAAAAATCATGAATTCAATAATAGGGCCTAATGTATCAATAGGAAAAGATTCCAAGATATCAAATTCTATAATAAAAAACAGCATAGTCAAATCCGGCGCGGAAATAAGCAATTCAAACTTAGAAGAATGCATAATAGGAAAGAAAACAAGGGTTGAAGGTGCGCCCAAGAAGCTTAATATAGGGGATTCATCAGAGATTCAATTCGCGTAAGGCTATAGCAAAGAGGTTTTTTTATGCCTAAAAGAAAAGAGGGGAGCGATTTCTGTACTAATAAGAGGGGAAGCTTTTTCGCGCTTAAGAAGAAACCTGAGTCCCAGTACGAAGGCCTCTTCTTTTTCCTAGAAGATGAATGGGAGATCTATAAAACCATATCAAATATTGCTGTTGAGGGAAAAGCAAGGTACGGCTTTAAAGGCGATGTATTCGTTATTGAAACAAAGAAGCCTTTCTTCTTGGAAGTTGACTTTAGGAGGGTGCATGATTTTGACGAAGCAGGGAGGATATACGAAATTTCACATCAAGGAAGCGATCTATTTGTACATTACAAGAAGTATTCTGATTACAACCTAAGGGAATTGGTGGAAGAAAAAAGGCTTGTGCTCAAAGGAGTTAAAAGCTATGAGCCTGCGCGTAATTGGGGTGCAAGGCATTACCCTTACGATTCAAGGAGGAATACGAAGAGCGACTTCTACGTTTATGAAATAGGAAGAATTATTCCGTTGAAAGGAATTGTGGAATCGGTATTTGAAGAAAGGGATGATAAGAAAGACGAAAAACGTGTTTCTCAAGGTAACGATTACGAGAAAGCATTGAATGCGTTGGATAACTTGTACATGGACATTAACGGAATGAGAGGAATCTTTGCAGGCCTGCCTTGGTTCTACCAGTACTGGAGCAGGGATGAACTAATATCAGTTATTGGACTGATAGAAGCGGGGAAGTTCGAGGAAGCAAAGAAAATACTCTTAAGATATCATAGTATGATAGGAGAAGACGGAATCCTGCCTAACAGGTATCCTGCTTCAGGGCTTGGAAGCGCGGACGCCACAGGGTGGCTTTACAAGCGAACCCAGGACTTACTAGAAAGGCTTGAAAAGGAAAACAAGACAAGCATTATCACGATGAAAGAACTCTTATTAATGCATGAGAAAGCAAGCATAACTATAAGACGAGCAAAGGAAAGAATGGTTAACGGCTTGATACCAAACGCTGCACTGGAGACATGGATGGACACGCACGAAGGATATTTTAAAGATACAAGAGAAGGTTATAGAGTTGAAATACAAACATTGTACTTGGCAACATACAAATTCCTGAAATACGTCAATAAATTAGTGGACAGGGAAAACCCTGAACTGGAAAAGGAAGAAAAAAAATCTGAGGAGGCTGTTAAGGCAAAATTTTTCAAAGGAATACTATTAGATGGCTTAGATAAAGACATGAATCCAGACCCTACCGTGAGGCCTAATGTTTTCTTGGCATACTACATTTATCCTGAACTGCTATCAGAAGAAGAATGGAAGAAAACATTTGACAAAACACTCAGGGGATGCTGGCTCAAGTGGGGTGGCTTAAGCAGCATATCAAAGAAAAGCCTGTTATTCCAGGCAAGGCATACCGGAATGACCAACGAAAGCTACCACAGGGGGGACTCATGGTACTTCGTTAATAACATAGCCGCTACGTGCATGTACCGGCTTGACAAGGAAAAATATGCTTCAAAAATAAAAAAGATAAGGGCTGCGAGCATAAGGGAGATGAATAACACAGGTTTCTTAGGGCAATGCGCAGAGCTAAGCTCTGCAGAGGAACAAACAAGCGAAGGTTGCCTGGCGCAGGCGTGGAGCGCAGCCACGCTTATTGAACTGCTGAAAGAAACAAAAGAATAAAAACAATTTTAAAACAATAATTTTTTCTGAGCCTAATGCCACTCAAAGGAAGGAATAATGTAAGCGAGATACTGGAAGACCAGGAATTACTAGCATTGCTGGATAAGGCCAGCAAGGCTTATTCTGAGAACTTCAAGGATGAGGCGTGGCTAGGAAGGTGCATATTCCTGAGCTGGTACTGCTCCCTCGGGAACTGTGATTTCTGCTATAGGAGCACGCAGAAACACAAGATAAAGCACGCTGCTCATGCAAGGAGAAGAAAAGAGTCTATTTACACGGAAGCATTTATTATTAAGAATTTTAATTGGAGGCTTGAATTCCTGACAGGGGGATACGGCGTATATCCTCATGAGGAATTAGTCGAAATAACGAAGAACGTCAGCGATATCCTAGGGGAAAGGATTTGGCTGAACATGGGGGTGCTGAGCAAGCAGCAGTTACAAGAATTAAGGCCGTTTGTTGAGGGAGTTGTGGCAAGCGTTGAAAGCCTAACCCCTTGGGTGAGAGAAAAGGCGTGTCCTGGAAAGCCGCTAGCGCCTTTTGAGCGAATGCTGGAAGTTGCAAAGAAGCTCGGGATGAAAACAAGCATAACCATAGTCTTAGGATTAGGGGAGACGCTTGAAGAGTATTCTTATGTAAAGGATTTTATTGAAAAAAATGAATTAGATAGAATTACGTATTATTCTTTAAGGCCTGTTTTCGGGACTCCGTACGAGAAAGGCCCGGATCCCGAATACATCGCTAAGTGGATAGCGAAGACAAGGATAGATTACCCGAAAATAGAGATAATCGCGGGAACCGCGGAGACAAGAATGCCTGAAATAAGATACTTGCTGCGAGCAGGAGCCAACGCGATAACAAAGATACCTGCAACGAAGATATTCGGGACAACGGGAGCAAAAGCAATACACAGGGAAATCGAAAAGGCAGAGAGAACTTTTATCAGTGAACTAATAGAAATCGGAAATCCTAAATGGGATGAAATGATAAAACCGACGAAACTAGAAAGTGAAATGAAA
>PWWA01000058.1 GCA_003562145.1 Candidatus Woesearchaeota archaeon
AACTTGGTCTACGCCACGAACATTCCTAAGAGCACGCACATCACTCATCGTAAGAGGCGCAGGTACGGTATCAGTCAACCCAAAAGTAGCACCTTCAGGCAGGATAACAATCATATCAGCGCCCATAGCAACGAATTCTTCCCGTATAGTATTCTCCAAGCCCTGGCCTAAGCTAAACAAGCTAACAACAGCGGCAATACCAATAAATATGCCTACCATGGTAAGCCAGCTTCTAAGGCCGCGGTGCCTTATGCTTTGCAGCGCGATCTTAAAGTATTCTCTTAACATTTTAAACCTTCCTCAACGCATCCACAGGGTTCATCCTCGCAGCCGAAAGAGCAGGGGTAATCCCAAATAAGGAGCCGAGCAAGAACGAAAATAGCAAAGCCCCAAACACTAATGGCAACGTGATAACTGCCTGCAACAGTGCAACACCTAAGAAGGTGACTGCGATGAATTCAACGAGCCACGCAAACCCCAAGCCTATTGCTACACCTATAACACCACCAGCCAAGCCAAGCAATCCAGACTCCAACAAGAATAAGCTAAGAACATCCCTATTCCTAGCACCAATCGCTTTCATAACGCCTATATCCCTAGTACGCTCAAGCACACTCATATACATCGTATTAGCAATACCCACACCACCTACTACGAGACTTATAGCAGCGATGCCTACTACAACAACAGTAATAACATTTAGCACTGTCCTAAAAGTGTCAAGAAGCTGCTGTGGAGTGGTTACCGAAAAAGTTTCCTGGCCAACGCGGTCACCCCTATGCCTCCTCAATTCATGGCGAATCCGCTCTGCAACGTCATCTATCTCATCAACATTCTGGACTTTAGCAGTAATCAAGGCGTAAGTATCCTCGTTGCCCGTTACTTCCCTGAGAACTTCTTCATTTACTACCATGCTTCCATCGGTCTGGAAAGAGCCACTCCTCTTCATAACGCCAATAACAGTGAATTCCTGGCCACCGATAATTATTCGGTCACGGACATCAAGTTTTTTCCCGAGAACTGGGCGATCAAAATAGGTGTATCCAATTATTACGCTGTAGCGGTCATTGCTCCTCAGCATCCGCCCATACTCAATTTCGTAGTTATTATTATCTATGATGAATTGTCGCTCAACTGGGTCACGGGGAAGGCTGCCCACGAATTCCAAGGATAATTCATCATCAACCTCAACCATGACAGGCTCAATGAGAAACCCTGAAGCAATATCAACTCCGCGTGTGCGACGCACAACATTAAGATCAGACTCGTCCAAGGGAATGGCAACTGAAGACCCTGGGGGACCGAAGCCAAGGCTTCTAGACTGCACAGTAATTCTTTCAACGCCTAGAACCTGGAATTGCTGGGCTACAGCTTGTTCAAGTCCCTGGCTTAGACTTATCAGGCTTACAACTGCAGCTATGCCGATTATTATGCCTACCATTGTAAGCCAGCTTCTAAGGCCCCGGCGCTTCAAGCTCTGAATTGATATTTTGAAGTATTCTCCCAGCATTTCAACACCTTAAACACCAAAAAAAAGGAAAAAAAATTATTCCATTTCTTCGCGTTTCTTCTTTTTCTTCCTATAATACCATATTACTGCAGCTAAGAGCACTAATACTACTACGATCACTACGCCTACGCCTGCTCCATTGTTTTCGCATACATCACATACTTCATGCTGTATGTTAAACATCTCAATCCTTTGGTTGTTCAAGGCATCCCTGTATTCCAATGTTATCGGGAACAAGACGGTGTCAGGGTTTAGGGCTCTCACTCTGTACCTTACGGTTTGGTAGTCGTCACTAAAAATATTGCCTATGTAAACAGATCTTGAAGGGGATATTAATTCGTAGTCATTACTTTCCTTAAGCGTTATGGTTAATAGCTTAACATCTGCAAGGCCTTTGTTTACAATGCTGAAAACTATTTCCCCTGTCATCCTGTTCACATGAAGGTCGGTGTTATCTACCAACACTGTTAAGTCAGGCTCGTCGTTGATCTTCACGCCGATTATTGTAGTTTGCTCGAAGAACCTGCCTGCATCATTTGTGTAAGATATGTGCAAAGGGACTTTGTGTATTCCGGCGTCTGCATCCGGATATGCGTTAAGGTTGAACCTGAACTCCGATGTTTGGCCTGGTGCAATTCTATTCACTGATTTTTGGTTTGTTGAACCTGCAGGAATTATTGGAATATCCGCTAGTATAGTATTTCCCGCTACTATTGGCTCCAAACCCAGGGCGACTGTTACATCTCTGAGGCTTTCACCTGATGCAAGGTTTTTTAGTGATAAAACCAGCTCTGATGTACCACCTGGCACGAGTTGTTCTGGCTCCAAGACTATATTGCTTACATGAAGAACAGCCCTAGACGTTTGTACTAGCACAGGCACTCTTGCCGTCGCTTCCACGCCAGGGGCGTCCGCTAATGTGTAAGTTAGTTGTATATTGCTTGTTCCCTCGGGTGCGTCACTGGCAACCATTACCCTGTATCTTAACAAGTAGTCTTTCTGGGTGCCAAGCACAGATATTGTTTTTACCCTGTCTTGCTCGGATACTAATCTGAATGGGAATGAGTCCACGAATCTAATTTCTATATCTCTCGCATCCCGATCCCCAATGTTTTGGACGGTGACCCATACATCTACAGGCCTTCCTGGCTCTGCAGGCATAGGTTCCTGTGTTGACAATGAATATCTTAGCACAGGATTGTTTTGTGCTGATACACTTGCCGCTGCCAATAATACTACTAGCATCATGCTTATTGCAACTATTATTTTTTTCATTTTCATTTCCTCCTTTAGTTTTCTGTTAAGTATTTTGATGTGTCTTCATCCAGGGATTTTACTATCATTCCATCTTTTATGTATATTATCCTGTTGGCTTGTTTTGCTACGCGTTCATCATGCGATACAAGGACTATTGTTGTTCCTTTTTCTTTGTGTAGCTTTTTTAGGAAATCCAGTACGGTGCTTCCTGATTTGCTGTCAAGGTTCCCGGTTGGCTCATCGGCTAGTATTACTTCTGGGTCTCCTGCGAGCGCCCTAGCTATTGCAACTCTTTGTTGCTGGCCTCCGCTTAGCTGCGTGGGCTTATTGTTATACTTATCTGACAGCCCCACCAAGGATAAGTAGTTTTCTGCAAGCTTCTCGCGCTTATAACCTGTGTATCCTTGGAATGTTAATGGGAGCATAACGTTTTCCTTTGCTGTTAAGGAATTTAAGAGGTTAAATTGCTGGAATATGAAGCCTATTGTTCTTCCTCTAATCTGGGCTAAGCCTGATTCTGTCATTTTCGCTATGTTCTTTCCGTTGAGGTGTACTATGCCTTTGCTTGGAACGTCTAAGCACCCTATCATGTTCATGAGTGTGCTTTTTCCGGATCCGCTCGGGCCCATTACTGCGAGGAATTCGCCTCTCTTTACTTTTAGGGTTGCACCTCTTAATGCGTGGAATTTTACTTCGCCCATCCTGTATGTTTTCCATACTCCGTCAAGTTCTATTACGTGGCCATTATTAGCTTGCTTTGGAGGCATTTTTTTCTTTGCAATCTTTGCTTTTTGCATTTTTACACCTATATTTGCTTTAGCTTCTTTGTTGTTTCTACTAGTATCCGCTTTATTTTTGCTTTGTTATTCTTGATCTTGTTTTCTTTCATTAATCGAAACATCTCTTTTTTTAGGGCTGTGGTTTCTTCGTGGAGTTCCATGAATGATATGTTTCCCTTTTTGACTTCTTCTATTAGTTCCATATCCGGGCTAATATCTAGGCCGTAGATGGAGTTTAGCATTTTGTATGTGTTGATGAGGGATTCTATGAGTTGCTGTTTTTCGGCGTCTTTCTTTTTTAGTTCCTGCTTTCCTTTTGAAGTTAGCTTGTATTCCTTCTTTTTTTCTGCGGGGCATTGCTCTATTAGGCCTTCTTTTGCCATTTGCTCTAGTGCAGGGTATATTGAGCCGTAGCTTGGCTTCCATCCTAGTTCTCTCTCTATCTCTGCTGCGAGCTCCGCTCCGGACATCGGGTTTTTGTTTAGCATGCATATTATAATTGTTTTCAGTTGTCCTCTCATCATTTTTTGTTTTCACCCATTGTTTTTATCGAAAGCGATATCGAAAGCGATAAATGGTAATCTGTGCTGGTTTATATACCTTTCGGTTCCGATATCGAAAACGATAAAACTCCTGAGTGATAAACGAAAAGCATAAAAACACAGCAATAAAAAGCACTTTGTGATAAAGGAAATAACCATCCAGACCAAGAAAAGAAACGAATTAGTAGACATAACCTCGCACGTGAAAGAATTTGCTAAGAGCATTGAAGAAGGCACTATAACTATTTACTGCCCGCACACCACAGCAGGAATAACCATTAACGAGAACGCAGACCCAACCGTAAAAGAAGACATCCTGAGAAAGCTTTCAGAACTCATACCTAAGAACGACAACTACAAGCACATGGAAGGAAACAGCGACAGCCACATAAAAGCCACCCTTACAGGAAGCAGCGCGACAATAATAGTGCAAGACGGAAAGCCCTTACTGGGAACATGGCAAGGAATCCTGTTCTGCGAATACGACGGGCCTAGAACCAGAAAGATAATCATACAAACAAGGAAATGGAAGAGCCACACCTCATAAAAGAAATAGAGAACGCGTTCAAAAAATACAGGTACGCAATACTAACAACAATAGGCTGCATAATAGGAATCTCGCTGATAGCCATAGCAATAGGAAGATCCCTAATCCTCGGAGAAACCACGAGCCTAGCCACATTCATAATGATACATTTCGCCGGATACCTTTTCTTCATACTAGCCGCAGTGGAATTACTATTCATACACATGATACTACTAGGCTATAACCCATCACTCCTAATACTATTAGCACTTGCAACAGCAGTCACAGCACAAGCAATAGACTACAACATAGGAAAGCTAGCAAGCAAAAAAGTCATAAAAGACATAATAGGGCAAAAAAGGTACGAGCGCTCCAAAGGAAGAATAGAGAAATTCGGGGACCCAGCAATATTCATATTCAACCTATTCCCGCTATCCTCACCAATACTAATACTCGTAGCAGGAATGATAAACTACAAGTACAAGAAAATCCTCTTATACTCCGTGCCAGCATTAACCATAAAATACCTGTTTCTGGCAGTAATGTTCTACAGACCTATGTAAAACCGAAACAATTAATAAACAACATACATTAATGTAGCCGCCATGAAAATAGCACAAGTAACCCCTAATAACAAAGAAAGAAAAAACAGGCTTGTGAAAACAGTCGAACAACTGACAGAGGAAGACAAGAACCTCGACTTTTTCCCCGAACACTACAAAAACACAAAATACTTCGAGAAAGAATACCTAAATAGAAGAAAATACGATGTTATAATAATAGAACAAGGAAATGCAGCTATAGGCTACATAATAGGCATAAAAAAAACAAGACACGTATATGGCGTGGAAATGCATTACGTGATTCCAGACATGCGAGGGTTTGGCATTGCGAAACAGCTCAAAAGAGCACTGGAAGAAAGAGCAAGGCAACAAGATTTCAAACTAATAACAAGCTACGCAACCATAGACAACCATGCAAGCATAAAGCTAAACGAAAACGCCAATTACAGGCAGGAAACAATAGGACATTATGTTTATTTCAGAAAAGAACTGTGAAAAACCAACAAATATCTACTTATAAAACTCGAAAAAAAGGCTTCCAGGGAAAATTTAAAAATAAAAAGAGATTCCTGGTGAGATCTGCCTTGACAAGCAGTTCTAAGACACTAGTAAAGGATGTCCTTCTTAATGAAAGCTGAGTTCCCCTGCGATATTAACTTATGAGAGTAAGCCCCTGGGGAGATTTGAACTCCCGACCTGCAGATTACAAGTCTGCCGCAATAGCCGCTATGCTACAGGGGCGTGTTTATAGAGAAAAAGGCGGGTTTAAAAAAGTTTTCTTTAAAATATCATGTAAAATATGAATACGGCTGTGAGAATCCCTATAATTATTCCTATGGTTACCTGGAAGAATGAGTGGCCGTGGACGACTTTAACAGGGTCCTTCTTGAGTCCTTTCAGGACTTTGTTCAATGTATCTCCTTGTAAGCCTACGTTTCTCCGTACGCCGAATGCATCGCTTATAATTATTATTGAGAATGCCAAGGAAACAAAGAATAAGTCTGAGAAGCCCTGCATCATGTAAACCGCTGTAGTCAAGGCTGCGACGAACGCAGAATGGCTGCTTGGCATCCCTCCGTTGGAAAAGCCTTTTTTCAGGCTGAAGTCCTTATTTTGTGATGAGAGAATAATGGATTTTACTATTACTGATATGAGCCACGCAGATATAATGGATACAAAATAATAATTCCCGAAAAAGCCTTCTAGCGCCATAACAGAATATATGGATTAAAACAGGTTTATAATTCTTTTGGAATCAAACAACTCGCCTGAAAAGCGTGTTGGCGAGGCCCCATTCTAAGAAAACCAAGATTAAAACAACTAATAGCGCTGGGAAGAAAAGCTCTAAGTCAACGTATGCCTCGAAAGCATCTCCTTCGATGAAGTTAAATGCTTCTTCCAGTTCCGTTGCTGAGGGCGAGTATAAGTAAAATCCTCCTGTTTCTTCAGCGATGAATTCTAGTATTTCCTCGTTAAAACCTATTGTTATGTTATAGTATTCTGGGAGGAATCCTACCGGGCCGGAATCAGTCCCGATGCCTATCGTGTATATTACAACGTTGTTATTCCTTGCATATGTTAATGCTTCCCTTACAGAACCCCCTACAAAAACATCTATGGTTGTAATGCCGTCAGATATTATTAGTATTGCTTTGGAGCGCTCAGAGCCTGCGAGCAGATTAGTGCTTGTTATTATTGCGCCAGGCATATCTGTGCCTCCTGAGCGCATCACTTCCGAGGATCTTAGGGCTTCACGGATTTCGAGCCTTGACTCTGTCAGCGGGCTTTTCACAAAGGAGACTCCTGAATAGGAAACAAGGCCTATACTGGTGCGGGTTCCAAGGGAGCCTATAAAATCGGATGCGATTCTTTTTGCCTCGTCAAACCTTGAAGGAAATACGTCTTGGGAGGTCATTGACGGGCTGGAATCCAGGGCGATTACGAAGTCTACTTCGCTCACCATGCCCCTGTACCAGAACGTAGCGCCTGAAGCGGCCACTATGAGGAAGAATACAAGTGCAACCCTTAAAAAAAGGTGTGTCATGTTTTTTGTCAGGAACTTGTCGCCTGAAACCCGCTTTAGAGCTTCGAAGTTAGCGAATTTCATGGCTTTGCTCCTAGATTTTTTTAGGAAATAGAAGTGGCTTATTATGAATAATGGTATTGCAAATAGTAACCATAAAAATTCTGGTCTTTCAAAAGTGAAATACATTTTTTGTCATGCCTCAATCTTGGCGCTTTGATCTTTTCTGAAAAAATTTTACGATGTGCCCTAGCGGCTCTTCATCTGTGGGGAGCAATAAAAAGTCGCCTCTGCAACGAACGAATATATTCTGCATTTTCATTATTTCAGCGTGCATTTTCTCCTTGTATAGCTTTGAGTAGTGCTTGACGTCAATATAAATATTCTCATCTGAGAAAGGGTTTTTTAGCATGTATTGCCCGCCGGTTCTTGGTAGCTCAATATCCCTGCGGTCACGCACCATTAAGGCTATTAATTCGAAGTCTTCGGACATCATTTCAACGTAGCGCTCCCAGCCATCGCCTAATCCTATGAAGTCAGATACTATTATTACCACCGCTTTTTTTTGCAGCAAAGACCTTGTTAGCATAAGTGCTTTCTTGAAGTTAAACCCGCCACCATAATTCTTTGGGTCTGAAATGTTTGACCTTACACGGTTTAGTATCTCTGCGCCTATATCCGGGTATATTTTGTTTACGAAGTCATCGTTGAACATGGCCATGCCTACTGCGTCGCCTCCCTTGTTTATTGCATCTGCCAGTACATATATCAGCTCGGCTGCGAACTCGCACTTTAGCTTGTCCGTGGATGTAAAGAGCATTGAATCACTTACATCGAAGAGGAAGAAAACCGTGAAGTTCTTGAATTCCTCGAATTCCCTGATTAGCGTGTCGTTAGCGCGCAGGCTGGCTTTCCAATCTATTAGGCTTGCGTCATCCCCGTATTGGTAGACTCGAAACCCCGCGAATTCTATGCCGCGCCCCTTGAAGACAGTGGACCATTCACCTTCCATAGTTTTTGAAAGGACGTCCCTCCTAGAGTAAACGTCTAGCTTTCTTAGCTCAGGGGCAAGATCAAGTTTTATTTCTTTTATCGCCATTGATAAAACCTTGGATTCATATTATCTTTACTTTGGCAAGGAGCTCCTCAATTACTACTTCAGGCGTTATTCCTTCTGCTTGGCCCTCGAAGTTTATTAGTATCCTGTGCCTCAGGACGTTCATTGCTACGCCTTTGACATCTTCAGGGGTTACTTCAGCCCTTTCATTGAGCAATGCCCTTGCCTTAGAAGAAATGAAAAACGCGATGCTCGCCCTTGGGCTTGCGCCGTAGCCTATGTATTTCCCCTTTTTCAGGCCGTACTTGTCAGGGTTTCTCGTGGCATCAACTATCCGTATTATGTATCTCTCCACTTTTTTGTCGGTTAATATTCTTTGGGCCAGCGATTGCGCCCTTGTTATCTGATCGGGATCCAGTACTGGCTCTAAGTTATAGTCCTCGAAATTCTTTAGGGTTATGTTCTTTGTGAGTATCTCTATTTCCTCTTCCGTCGTTGGGTAGCTCATTACGACTTTGTACAGGAACCTGTCCAGTTGCGCTTCAGGCAGTTTGTAAGTTCCTAGTTGTTCTAAAGGGTTTTGTGTGGCCATTACGAAGAAAGGATACGGAAGCTTAAAAGATTCCTTGCCTATTGTTACCTGCCGCTCCTGCATAGCCTCTAGCAAAGCGGATTGTACTTTCGGTGGGCTCCTGTTTATTTCGTCACCTAGCACGAAGTTGGCGAACACAGGGCCTTTCACGGTATAAAAGCCTTTTCCTTCCTCGTACGTTGTTATTCCAAGAATGTCCGTAGGAAGTAGGTCAGGGGTGAACTGTATCCTTGAGAAAGAACAACCCGTGATTTTGGCAAGCGTCCTTATGAGAAGTGTCTTGCCAACGCCAGGTATGCCTTCGAGTAGTACGTGGCCGTTGCAAAGCAAGGCTTCAACGAGTGAGTAAACCATTTCCTCTTGGCCGGTAAATATCTTAGAAATCTCTTTTTTTACTGCCTCAAATTTTTTTTGGTAACCGATTACTTCTTGTGTTAATTCATCTTTGCTTTCTTGTTGCTCATGGTATGATTCCATCTAAGACTGATAGTTAAAACTTTTATTTAATAATTTATTGCTCCACTGAAGAATAGCAACAGAACGCTTTCCGTTAGCCATAATATACTCTGGCATTAGAAAAGTTTAAATACAAGAATTTAAAAGATAGCATTAGGAGAGGTGAGCACAGAATTAAAACAGACGAAGTTAAGCAGGGTGCCAGCAAGGCCTCGAAGAGGCTTTTAGAGGACGCGACTCATAGGAAGATAAGCTATTTCCTAAATAAGAATGTTGTTGCCGACTCAGATATTTACAATACTGTCAAAGATTTCTTCAAGGAATACCTGGAATCTGACTACGAATTCACAATAGGGGAGCTAATAAAAGACCTTGATAAGACTTTTGTAGAGCTTGAAACAAGGGATAAGCTAGTTCCCTTCCTGGAAAAAATCAAGGTGATAGAGTACAAGGAAAACCCTTATAGCGAGGAGCAGGTAAGGGAGTTCTTCAGGGAATTCGATATCGTGGTAAGGGACCTTGTGAGAAGCAGTGAAAGGAAAAGAGGCGGTTTTTTCTCTAGGCTTTTCGGAAAAAAGAAAAAAGAAAAACAGCAGCCTGATAAAAAAGAAGAAAAACTGGAAGAGAAAGAGCCTGAGGAGGATGAGCCGCCAGAAGAAAAGCCTAAGCCTGAAGACAAAGAAAAAATGCAAATAGAAGAGCCATTTGAACAAAAAACAGGGGGCGCCACGGATTTAGGGGAAGAGCCTGCCCAGCAAGAAATAAGCATAGATGAGGAGCTTGATAGCTTTTCAAGTGCCATAAAAGAAATGGAGTATGAAGAAAAGCAAACAGCGCAGAAGAAAGACGCAAAGCACGATATACCTGTACAGCTTAAGGAAAACGAAGAAAGCCCCGATGCATGGGCCATGGATACTGAAGAAGAGAAGGCTGTAGATGCGCCAAGCGAACTCGCAGAAGATGTATCCAAAGCAGATCTTGATAAAACAATAGAAGAAGTCTTTGAGAAGAAAAAAGGCGTTCCGGAAAAGAAAAAGCAGGCCAAGAAAAAACCCGGGAAAAAGAAAAGCCTCAAAGAAATGATTTCAAAGGCAAAAAAAGAAAAGAAAGTTGATAAGCTAATAGATATATACCACGAAATACTTGAGGTGTACGAAGAGCAAAGCGGGGAAGAGCAGGGCAAGTATTACGATGAAATAAATGATTTGTACAATAGAATACTAAAAGAAAAGTAAGGTTTATTTCTCTTTAGACATCTTATTCTTTATGCCTGCAACAAGATAAAAGAAAATTGTTACGAGAGTAAGAACAACAGCGCTTATTACCAAGCCAAAAGCGTTCTCATCAGCAAACTTTATAGTGGTTTTTAGCGTGCCAGGCCTTTCAAATCGCCTGGATTCCTCTTCGGTTACCAAGTACTTGCACCCATTAATAACAGACTCTATTATCCTCCTGGCTTCTTCATAGTTCTGCCTTTCAAACTCGCGGTCCGCCCTGTCCAGCAAGGCGTTTAGCTCTGCGCACTGGCTGTTATCAGATAATAAGTCCCTTGCAAAAGTTACAAGCAAACGAACGCCTTCTTCGCTGACCCCTGTCTGCTCCAGGCCAGATATAAGAACTGTTGCAGTGTCATTAAACGGGGGGTCTACAACATGAGCATGCACTGATAATTCGTGCGGGCCAGGAGACCTGTAGTTAGATACGGTCAGCAAAGCAGTAATATTTTCCCCTGGTTGCATAACCTGGAAGAAATCCCTTGATAAATCAAAAGTCGCGTTCTCCTCCCCAGTCATTGATGCGCTCAGCGAGACACCCCTGATTTCCTCATTCCAAGTATTAATTATCATAACAGGGACAGAGATAGTTTTATTAACATACATTGTGGCAGAACTCGGTATCACTATTTTTATTGGCGCGGGAACATCAATTTCTTGCTCGAAAGGAAGGACAACAACATCAGTCCTTGCTGTTGCGCCGCCTGAAGGGCTAGGGTCAGGGCTTGTCTGAGGCTCATCAAAGCCAGTTATTAGTATTTCAACTTCGTGGCTTAGAACGCTTAAGCCGTCAGGAGTAGTAGCGTTAAACTTTACCCTGCAGAGGCCTACTCCTGAAGGGACAACAAAAAGATCATCTCCCTCTATGGGGAATGTTGCAATCGGGCAGGGCGTGACGTGTATAACGCTATATGTTAGGCTTGTAGGGGTTGGCGGGTTGTCACCAATCCATCTCCTCGGGTTACCACTAAGGTCTTTGAGGCCGCCGGGTAAGTAGTTCTGGTTTATGTCATCATATACGTAGTAGAATCTTTGGTAGCCGCCGCTGTAGCTGAAATAGTTTAATACGCCCATAGTCCTGTTAACTGTGAGGTCTTGCAGCGTTCCATTGTGATATATTGGCTCTATGGGAATCCTTGACATGCTAAGGTTCCAAGTCCATGATGCTTCTGAGCCCAGGGAGTCCGTTATTTCTAGGTAGACAATTCTGCTTCCATGTGAAAATAAGTCGAATTCATGCAGCAATGAAGAATTCGTTCCAGGATCTGCATTTTCAATTTGGAGCACTAAATTATTGTCCACAAACCAATTGTATGTTAGTGTGTTGTTTTCGCCTAATTCTGATTCTTGGTCTACTTGGGCTATGGCGTCAAACAATATTGTTTGGTTGACTTCCACATCATCTATGAATATTTC
>PWWA01000093.1 GCA_003562145.1 Candidatus Woesearchaeota archaeon
CATGGAAAGCCTGTTCTCTTCGGGGAATGGGCTTTCAAGCGTTATTTCCTTGGTTCTGTCTTCTTCGAAGCCGAGGACTTCCCTGTACATATACGTAGGGGTTAATGTGCCGCTCATCATTATCGTGCTGGCAGCCTGTTCCAGGACGGGCTTGCTAATAATGCCTGAGTCAAGGCATTTGTAGTTCAGGGAGAGTATTTCTTCTCGTGCCCCTTTTTCCTTCGCGAAGATTCGTGTGAAGCCTTCGCCTGTGCCTTTCCACGCCTCTAAAAAAGAGCTTATTATGCCGATATAGGATTGTTTTTGCTCTTCCCATGTGCGCTCGGCTAATTCCTCGAATTCGCTTATTAATTCATCGTAATCTCTTAGCTGGCTTACTCTTTCCATGAAGTCTTCCCTTGTAATATAATTTTCTTCTTCTGGTTTTTCTGCGTATGTTTCAAGGATTCCGAGCAAGTCCGATAGAATTATTTGTGTCTCTTGCTCTTTAAGTGATTCTGCCTCGCTTATAGCCCTCTTGATTGTTATGCTTGTGATTCTTTCGCTGGCAAGGTTTTTTATCCTGCTTGGCAGGTTATGGGCTTCGTCAACGATTATTACTGCGTCCTCAATCTCTTTTCCTGTCTTCCTGAGGAATGATTCCCTTATCTTTGGGTGGAATAAGTAGTAGTAGTCCGCGATTATTACTTTGGATTCCTTGCCGAGCAGCATTGACACTTCGTATGGGCATATGTTGTGCTTTTCTGCTGCCTTGAGCAAGTCGGTTGTAGCGGTGGGGCTTTCTTCTTTTAGCTCTGCGAGGGCGGTCTTTGTGCTGAATGAAAGCTCTTCTCCCTTCTTTAGATTAGTGTAGAATGAGCATTTTCCTTCTTCCCGCAGCGATTTGCAGTACTCTACGAAATCCCTTTGGCCGAGCGCCCTAACCCCTGGCTGGAGGCACATATGTTTTTTTCCTATTATGTCCACAGTCACAAGTTTCACTCCGTGCTTATTCTTTATTTCTCGTAATGTGTCCAGGGCTATTTTGTGCTGGGTGTGCATGCTTGTAAGGAAGAAAACTGTTTTGTCGGTTTTTAGCGTGTTGCTAATGGCGGGGGCGATGCTCGCCGCGGTCTTTCCAAGCCCTGTTGGGGCGTGCGCGATTAGGTTTTTATTGTTTTTTACTGCTTCGTCTATGGCTTTTATTAGCTCGTTTTGTATATCCCTGATTTTCTCGTGGGGGAAGAAGCTTGTTGACATCTTGCAGGGGAATATCCTTTTTTTTATAAAGATATCTTACTTCTTGCTTATTTTGTCCCTGGCTTTTTCGTATGCTTTTTGTGCCTGCTGTTTGAGCTTTTCCACGCCTGATTCTACTATGGGTTCTGTTTTCTTTATGAGCTTCTCTATGGCCTTGTTGTATTCCTGGGTTACAAAGTGCATGTTTTCTATCTTGTTCCCGTAGGCGTTGGAGTAGACCATGTCTTCTATAGGTGTTTCCTCTTTTTCCCTTGGCTCCTCGTCAGGGTAGCCTACGGGTATTATGGCTTGGGGCCTTGCGTGCTTTGGTATTTTTAATATGTCGCTCATGTAGTCTTCGTCGAAAGAGCCTACCCAGCACGTTCCTAAGTCGAGGTTGTGCGCTGTTAATAGCATGTTTTGGGTTGCGGCTGCTGCGTTCTGCGTTGCGTAAAGGCGCTCTCCTCTTAAGCCGTAGTGTGCCTTGGTTCTTTCTATATCGGTACATACTACTATTAGTAGTGGCGCGGTGGCTATCCAGAATTGTTCGGTGCAGTGCTCTGCGATTTTCCCGATTAAGTCTTTGTCCGTTATGACTATGAACCTGTAGTCTTGCATGTTTCCTGCGCTGGGGGCTTTCGTGGCTGCTTCGAGGATGGCTGTTACTTTGTCGAATTCTACTGGTGTCTGCATATATTTTCGTATGCTTCTTCTCGTGTTGATGCAGTCTCTTGTTTCCATTTTTATCTTAGTTTTGTGCTGCACATGTGGCAGTAGTTGCTTGTTGCGTAGTGCTTTGTGCCGCACATCGGGCACATGATTATTTTTCTTTGCTGTATTGTTTCTTTTATCTTTTTTTCTTCTTCGCTTATATTTGTTTCTTTTTCTGGCTTCTCTGTGTCTTTCATTATATATTTTGTTATTGTCTTAAATACGCCTATTGCTATTAGTACGATTCCTGCGTAGAAGAACAGGATCATGCCTTGGTTTTCCGTTCTTGTGTCTACGTATCTTGCGAACCAGGCTATGGCTATTCCCAGTACCACGTAGACTATTCCTGGTATTTTTGCCATGTTTTCCTTTCTTTTTCTTGTGTTTTTATACTTTTTGAGCAAAAACAAATAACTTCCATATGGTAAATAATTATGTTTTTATAATCCGATTGCCCAACCATACAATGAAACTCTTATTCATATGCAACGCGAACATGAGCCGAAGCCCGACAGCAGAAGAAGTCTTTCGGGAAGAGCACGAAACCAAGTCAGCCGGGCTAATATCCAGAAAGAATCCTGTCACAAAAGAATTATTGGAATGGGCCGAAAAAGTATTCGTAGTGGAAGAATGGCAGAAACACGAACTACACAATAGGTTCCCCGATATAAACTCAAGGAAGATAATCAATTTGGACATTCCTAACAACTATTATTACATGCAGCCAGAACTACAAGAATTGATACAACAAAAAACTAAACCATACTTAAAATAATTATTTAACTTCTCTTTTAACCCACTCAAAATACTCTTTGTTAACACTCACTTCCCAGCTGATAATGCATGGTGTTTCATCTTTATGAAGCCTTTCAATTTCTTCCCTTACAACTCCTTCTTTACCAGGCAACGTCTTAGCAATCAACACGTACTCATCACCCTTCTCAACCATTCCTTTCCACTCATACAAGCTATTAATAGGAAATATATTCGTGCACGCAACAAGCTTCCCGTTTACCAGGGACCAGCTTAGTTTTTCAGCGTGCTCCTTCGAAGGATTCGTAACATAAAACAAAATTATCTTTCCCATGAAAAACAAGAAATCATTTTTATTAATTAAATTTTTTGGAACTTAATCCCGTACGGCCCGTCCATTAACCCTGGCATCTGCCTCGACCTTGAAAGGAATAACATAATTATTATCATTAAGCTCGTCCTTGTAA
>PWWA01000064.1 GCA_003562145.1 Candidatus Woesearchaeota archaeon
AGATAACAGAGCACTTAGAGTTCTTCGCTCCTTTCTTAATATTTATTAATCCTCTGTAAGCGGTTATCCCGCCGTTCTTGCTTATGCTCTTGCTCTGAACAGTACTCGTCGTATTAGGTGCTAAATGGTATATTTTTGCACCAGTATCCTGGTTCTGGTTTTTCCCGGCGTAAGCTATTGTTACATGGTCGGCTTTAGAGTTTTTACCCAGAAGTATTGATGCAGGGTAGAGAAGCGTCACGCCACTGCCCATGTTGCCACTTACCCATTCCATTACGCTGTTTTCCTCTACGATTGCCCTTTTTGTGTTTAAGTTGTAAGTGTTCTGGGACCAATTTTCAACAGATGAATATCTCATCCTTGCATTCCTGTGCACAAAGATTTCTACGCATCCCGCGTGCAAAGAATTACTAGTATATATTGGCGAACTGCATCCTTCCAAGTAATGGCATTGCGCGCCTTCATCAATTATTATTAGTGTGTGCTCGAATTGCCCCATGCTCATGCTGTTCATCCTGAAATAAGCCTGCAAGGGCATATCTACCTTTACGCCTTTAGGAATAAAAATAAACGTTCCGCCTGACCATACAGCGCCATGCAATGCTGAGAATTTGTGAAGCCTTGGTGATACGCATTTGTTCATAAAATACTTTTTTACGAGTTTAGGGTATTTTTGGACGGCTACATCCATGTCTTCGAAGATAACGCCTTTTTTCTTTAAGTCTTCTTTTAAGCTGTGGTAAACGACTTGGGAATCGTATTGTGCGCCTGCTCCTGCGAGTGCTCTTCTCTCGGCTTCTGGTATTCCGAGCCGTTCAAATGTTTTCTTTATGTTCTCGGGGACTCGGTCCCAGTTATCAGCGTTGTGCTCTGCATCAGGTACTATGAAATAACAGATTTTTTGCAAGTCTAGCTTGCTTAAGTCGGGTCCCCACCGGGGCATTTTGAGTTCGTTAAATATTTTTAATGCGTTCAGTCTCCTTTGGAGCATCCATTCTGGTTCTTTCTTATATTCTGATATGGCTCTGACTACGTCTTCGTTTAATCCGTCTGGTGCTTTGAACAAGCAGTTGGATTCATCCGGTGAGTCGTATAATTCTCTTGTTATTTCAACCATTTTTCTTTGTTTTCTTTATGATTTCGATGAATGCTATCGTGTTTCCGTCCCGGTCTTTTAATGGGTGCATTGCTATCTCGTTCTTCTCGTTTTTTTTTGTTATTGTTATTTTTGTTGGCTTTCCTTTTTCGAATACTTTTTCTGCTGGGCATGTTTCGCATTTTTCTTTCTTGTTCCAGTGTACTTCGTGGCATTTCTTTGCGTTCTTGTTTTGGTTGTGCCATATTACTTCGTGGTCTTTTCCCTGGATGCTTATGCTGTCTTCGATTAAGCCCAGCATTTTCTTGAGTTCTTGGCTTATCGGGCTGTCTTCTTTTAAGGCTTCTAGTAATGGTGATTTGCTTAGTTTCCAGAGTTTTGATTTTCCGATGTTCCTGCTTTCTGCTAGGCCTTTGGCTTTTAGGCTTTCTAAGTGCTTTGCAGCGGTGTGCCTGTCCATTTTGGTTTCGAGGGCGATTTGGCTTATGGTTAGGTCTATTTCTTTGTTTCGTAGAACGTCTATTATCTTGTTTTGAGCCCCCCTCATGAGAATTAGTAATCAGGATAGTTTTATAAAACTTTTCCTAATGGTAACCATTAACGGCTAATTTTTTAGAATTATATTAGTTTCTCGTTATCTTTTAATCTTTTTATGTGTATTACGTTGACGGGGCAGCTCTCCGCGGCTTCCATGTTTATTTTGAATTCTTCTTCTGTGATTTCTTTTTCTCTCCATTCGTCCTTTCGGTTCTTTCCATTAATTATATCTGCTTTTCCGTCGTTGTTCATATCCCAGTGCTCCGACGCTACTGCTACGCATGCCCCGCAACCGATGCAGTTCGGCCTGTCGTGCTCTAACAAGTATTTTTTTTCGTTTTCACTGCTTTTCTCTTCAGCCATGTTTCCTTGTATTTGGAGGTGTTTTATTAAACTTTCCCCAAGCAAAGGTATTTATTAACAATATGGAAGATAATTGTGTTTGTCTTTGATGATGTTCTAGAAATTATTTCGATTTACTCGTTTGCTTTTCCGGATTTCCCTTAGCAACCAATATCAATATTTTCTTATGACTCAAAAACATGTTCAGAGTTTTTAAGTCTCCGGGGTTTGAGAAAAAAGCATCAAAAATCCTTACCAGGTCAGAATTATTAGAATTGGAGAAGCTTATTGAGAAAATGAAGCTTGGCATAATAACGGGAAAAACAATTACATACGATTTTCCAAAGGAAAAAAAGATAGGTGGCAAAAAGATATATTTCTTGGTGTATGCCAATATAAAAATTGTTCTCCTTGTCAGTGCCAGCAATAAGAAATACCAGCAGGAGACCATTGATGAAATAAAGCTTTTGCTTCCAGAGTTTAAGAAATATGCTTACAATCTAAAATACTAGCATTCTTTGAATTCGCCTACTGCTTCCCACTCCACTTTCTCAAGAGCTTTCAATCGCTCATACTCTTTCCTAGAAATCGTGACTGTGCCGTTTGCCATGTAACTCGGCTAATTGCTTTACGCTTATACAATTTTTCCCTGAATACTCGAAATCTTTCCGTTTAAAGCACGTACAAGTCAATACCTTTCTGTGAGAGGCGTTTTTGTTTTTACGAAGTTTCCTTTCCTTATTCTTTCAAGCTTTTCCAGGTATTCCTTTCTTGTCCTTGGCCCTTGCATTTTAGTTGTTTCTTTCAAGTTCTATGATTAAGTGTTTCTTGTCTGGCACGGATAGTTTTATTGTTTCACCTTTTTTCAGGTTCAAGCTATTCACTATGTGCTTGTTAAAGTATATTCCTAGCCTGTCCCGGGATAGCTTTACGACTTTCTGCTCTATTTTCAAGGGTGTTTCTTTTATTTCCTATATGGCTTTCTCTGAGGTATCAGGGTCGAAGGAGAAGTAGCTGCATTTCCTGCATTGGTAACTCAGGACTTTTGTCTTTGCTCCGTGCACATCTACCCTTATTTTTTTCAGGTCCGAACCGCATTTTGGGCATTCCATTTTTTCCTTTTTGCATTTACCACATATAGTGTGTTGTTTTTTATTTTCAATAATAAAT
>PWWA01000090.1 GCA_003562145.1 Candidatus Woesearchaeota archaeon
AGAAAAGAATAGAAAAAGAAGACTAGTCCTTAATTTCCTCTTCCAAGTCTTCTAATGACAATAGCTCTTCATCGATTTGTTCATCAGAAGATTCTCGTGCCTTGTTACTCGGTTCGATGCTTTCAGCTTTTTCTTTGTTGCCCTTGGATTCATCAAGCCTTTTAATCTCTTCATCTGGATTAACATCCTTAAACACGAGGCTTGCAACGAATTCTAAACGATCAAACATAGCGCTTTTGCTGACACGCCCAACTATTTTAGCCATTAACCCCAATAAGTCAGTCTTGAACTTTTCGAAGCCCTCAGGCTTATCCTTGTAAGATGACAATTCTTGCTCTTCCAGACCGAGGAGTGCCAAAACCTGGTTCTTCCAAAGAACCACCCTAATATTATCGCTGCCATCATCCACGAATAAGTTTAGGACAACGCCATAATTTGGCTTTACCTCACCATGCTCCACGCATACAAAGACATTTGAGCCTTCCTCAGCTTTAACCCTCTTATTGCACTCAGGGCAGACTTCAAAGAATTTAGGATCGAAAACCTGTACTATCGTAGCAAGGATTTCGACATCAGCATCGTTTTCTGCTAATTCCGAGATTTTCTTCCTCTGCGCTTGGCGCAGCACCGGGCTCGACTCGATTTTTATGCCTTCAGGATTGATTTCGAGGCCGGCTGATTCATTTAAATGAATTTCAACGCGGCCGTTATTGTCCTTAACATAGCAATCCTTAATCCGTACTACATCGTTTTCTTTTATTTTTTCGTGGACGTCAACTTGGTCGTTCCATAGCACTACCATGACCACGCCGGAATCGTCGCCAACCAAGAAACGAGCCAAGCGACCAGACCTTTTTTCGTTGCTAAAGCTCCTGGGCTCATACTTCCTGATGACTTTCCCGTTTATAGTTACGCCTTTAAGGCCTGGCACCAAGTCCTTAGCTTTCAACAAGCCTTTAGCCTCCAAAAGGTTAATGCCGAGCTCATTCGCAATAATATGGGCTGCACCCTCCCTGGAAATAAGGCCTGACAGCTGCTCTAGTTTCTTATTGACACGCTTATCAAGCTCCTCCCTTGAAATCCCTGATTCTTCAACAATCTTTGAAGCCATTACATCAAAAGGAATATTAATCATTACAAAACCCCCAATGGAAAAGGCTTACCCCTTAATTTATAAAGTTTGCTGTAAAGAAAAAGTCATATTTTCAGTGCGAAACGAAAAATATTTGGGTCGCCCGGGATATTTGCGCAAAACAAGTAATGCTTCCTATCAGGGATGCATTGCTCTAAGTCCGGCTCGACGTTATTGGTTATCGCGATGATGTCTCCATATTCGTCTTTTTTAAAGCTGAGCATTCCTTCGCTGTCAGCCAAATATGAAAATTCGGCTAGAACTCCTTTTGTTATATTGCTTGTGTCTGAATGGTCTTGGGGGTAGACAGGCATTGAGAGTTCTAAGTAGTCAGCTTCGCTGGCACCTTGAAGGAGTACCCTGCCACCCATGAAAGTTACGGCCCTGTAGCCTTCGGGTAGGGGTATGCTGCAATAGCATGATTCCTGGCTTGAAGTGGCATAGTCCGCTAATGATAATACAAAAGGCTTTAGTAATTCTTTCTTGTAATAAGTTAGGCCTAAGCGTATATCTTTTAAAGAAATAACTTCTAGTATCTTGGTAGAGGAATCATTCCAGACAACTGCGTGAATTTCAATGAATGCCCCTTCTTCAACCGAATCACTTCCCGCCATGTATTCCTTGTCAACTATTTGTCACGCGGCGCCTGACAGCCTTACATGAATGCTGCTATCACTAAAAGCGTCCTTGAGCAAGATATACCTTGAGCCAACAGGATCTGTGTCTGTGAGAGTGAATTCTTCTCCGAATATCTGTGATATTATGCCTGCGACACTAATGATTTTCCAATCACCAAAATTTCCGCTGAGAACTTCACTTATTGAGGCTTCAGGGAAATCTTCTTCCAGGCAAGATAATTCTACTTCCAAATCATTTGTGCTTGAAATGAAGTTGTTAACACAATCATTTCTTTCGTCGTAGAGAGCTGAAGAGCACGCGCTTAACAAGCCGTTTGCAAAGCCTGATACTGCTTGGTAAAGGCTGACAAGCCCCGAGGATTCATAGCTATGGCTATAGGTTGCTTCAGCGGAGCCTGTGATGCTTGAATACTTGCCCGGGGCAGCCTTGTCAGGAGGCATAGGGTTTCCTTGTTCGTCTAGTATGTATATTTTTGGGTACTTCGTTATTTCGTTTACAGCACGGTTTTTCGCGGCTTGCCCCACACCAGCATATATGTCTATCTTGCATCGACCTTTGAAAGCGCTGCCTGTGTCTTCTGCTACGTAAACCCCGTTCCACGGGTTGTTGTCACCGAAGTAAATGTACATTTTTGTCCCGTATGCGATATAGCAGTCAGTTGAAGCGTCAGGGTTGATTGCTACGGTGTGCTTCACTGTCGGCTCCCTTCCATGAGGCCGAGGCCACGCAGTCCTTCCCCGCTCGTATTCAGGGTACGCAGTGCTGTCCTCCGGGGTTGAAGCAAGAGTATCATACCTGTAAACAACGCCTTCATATATCCCGCTTCCCTGGCATTTTATTTCTTCGTACATGCCTCTTAGGCGTTCAGGTATGCAGCACCACCCAGCCCTTCTTACTTCTATGCACTCCCTAACATTGTAATCATCCCCAAAGTGATCTATTATTTGTCTTGTTGTTTCAAAGCAGCCTTCCCTGGATACTGGTGAGCACCATTCAGGGTGGTCTTCTGAGGTTGGAGTGAAATAAACAGTGGCTTCAATATTTGTAAAAGTTGGCGGGACGTCTTTTAAGTCGGCGTAAGTAACCATGCCTGTGACTGGGTTGTGGCTTGAAACATTGGTTATTACGAGCAAGGCTAAGGCAAATAAGAGCATTGAAGCCCATCTTATCATTGTTGAAGCCTTGAATCTTATTGTTTCCATTTTAAAATCATCCCTTTCTAATAAGTTCCTCGTAGTACGCTTTTGCCATTACTAAAAATTCTCCTCTCCTGTGGTCGAATCCCGGGCCTGGGTCTGACTTGTCCGCAGCAATATCTGAATGGCTTAATATGCTAGCGGTTTCAATCTTAAAGTCCGGGTGCCTTACCGCGATGCCTGCAACGAGCTTGGCCGCCGACTCGAATTGCTTGTCCGTGAATGGGTCCCAGCATAATCCATCCAAATGTTCTCCTCTGAAACATGCATCTATCTTGCATTCTGCTCGGCTAAACCCGCACCCGACGAAGCTTATACCGATAGACCTTGAATTGTAACCAGGGATACACGTTACACATTGCTCGTACCCAGACCTGCAGAAACGGCCTTCTGTTCTTTCTTCGCATCCACCTGCGTGCCAAGCAGCTTTGTCCTCAGGAACAAACTGGTAGACTTTGCCATCTCTTTCAATCAAGTAATGATAGCTGAACCCGTGTTCAAACAATGCATTGTACGCAGCATCTACTGATTTTCCAGCAGTATAGTGCATTACTACGCTGTCAACTTCCCTGTTACCCCTATCCCCGTAAGGCAAGCCTCCTCTTTCAAAGTAACCCATATCGTTTACTACGTACTTATCCGTAGGCATTATACCTATCCAGTTGCTTGAAGCATACGCTTCCCTGTACGTAGAGGCTGATGGGTATAATGGAATCTTAATAGGAGTTAGAAACTGTATTTCGGTCAATATTTTATTGCCCTCAAGCGTTATTTGCACGGCGTACTCATAATCCCTTAAGTCAATCTTATCATATCTTGCCAGCAGCCTCCCAAACTCTAGCCTGAACGCCCTTTCAAAATCATCTTCGAACGCAATTCTTCCCTCAACACCAGCCCCGTCGTTAAGCAAGGGATAAACTACTTGGCCGTATTTGTACTCTGTCCGCTCACTCTCAAATTCTTCCCTTAATTGGCCGCCTTCACCCGCAATCCTCTGAGAAGCTTTTTTTGAAGCAATTTCCACAGACATATCAATATACGAAAAAGTGTTTTCTGTGAACTCGTAAGCATTAAGCAAAGAAATCTGGGTGCTGCCAACATACTCGATTTCAGGGAGTTTAGTGGCAAATAACAACAACACAATACCTAGTATTACAACCATGGCTATCGCTGAAAAGAAAAGCACAACAGCCCCTTTCTTGTTCATTTTCTTCATTTTATTCTAATCTTGTCAAACTCCTCATTATATCTATTCTCTTATAGTGTATAGGCTTTAATTCAAATAAAAGAACATTAATATTTTGGCCTTCTGGATTAGGCACAACCACGTGAGGATAAGTTTTTACTCTTTGACTAAGCATCGCGGTTGCCCCTGGCACGCTTGAATACCTATTGTCATCACCAATCTTAAAAAAACAGTCTGAACTTTGGCTTGATGCGTAGTGGTCATTAAACAAAACTTCTATTTTTTCAAATAATGCATCATAATCCCTTCTTCTCGGGTTAGAATTAACTAATTCAATTATTTCCTCGTAAAGCTTTTTTCCAGGCTCTATTTCGTGCTGAAGCATCATCCTCGTCGTATAACTGGCATCTATCCTAGCAATTTCTTCATCAAAAGCATTTTGCTTGGCCTGAGCCTGGTTGTTTATGAAGAAAACCATCATTACTGCCAATAGTATTATGATTACGCTTGCTAGGAGCATTTCCCCGAAGTCTTCTATCTGCGCTTTTCTTCCAATCATTTTATCCTCTGTATATTAGGTGCATTACAGCGTCCCCGTAGCCTTTTACTTTTACAGGGTACTTTTTGATGCGCATCATCCCTGTTGTTTTATCATCCCAATTCTCTGAAGTCAAAGACACAGTCTTTGTGTTGTCATTTTCATCGCGATATGTTATTTCAACTCTTAAAGCGGGTTCCCTGATACCTGTGAGTGGTGCGCATCCGTGGAGCACGTCCTCATTTGTTTTGCTTAAGTCTATTGTGCTGGTGTAAACACGGCCTGTTTCAGGGTTTTGGTAGGCGAAGCAGTTAGGAGAGTAAAGAAGTCTGGTTTCGTAGATTTTTTCTTCTAATCCAGGGAAGATTCCGCCTGTTACGCCTATGACGCTGTACACCACGTAGAATACCACTGCGCCTATAACTACTAGGAAAGGAAGCACTATGAGCGTCCAGTAAAGTTGCTTGTCCGATTCCGATAGTGCTTTCTTGTTCATTTTATTGACTCGCTGATTGCTTTTATTATTGTGTTCCCGTACCTTGCGAGGACTCCTTCAGATATTGTTTCTGGTGTCCCGATGCGCAGCAATAGCCTTTCATTTGCCCTGTCAGGTCTTTGGCTGAATTCAACAAATAACACATCTTCGTCTTCTGAGAAAAGCTTTATTGTGTTACACGATATTTTTTGGTAGTTCGCGTTTATGCCTGACTCATAATATATTGATTCCAAAGAATAATTTTTGCCTGAGAATTCCAAGGCTATTCTTATGTCTGCAGAGCCCGCTGTTTCTGCTAAGCTGAAACCTGTATTGTCCCTTTTGCTTATTAGTCCTGCTATTATTTCTTTTAGCTCTTCAAGCCGTTTCTGTTCTTCTTCAGACGCGTATCTTGAATAGAAATACACTTCGGGGTTGTCCGGGAACCTTGAAATGATTGATTTGCAGTCAAAGAATGATTGCTCGTCTTCAGGCGCTTCAAAGAATATTTTGTTGTTTTGGAAGAATATTGGCACTGATAAAACCCTGCCAATATCGCTTTTTATTATTTCAACGTTGTGCATAGGCTTAAAAGTGTAAACACCATATCCTGTTGGTGATGATACTCTTACTGCGCGCCCTTCTTCTGTTAATTCGATGAATAAGCGCTCATTCCCAGGAGAGTAATGGTACCTTAAGTCGTAAGGCGAACTCGCAACAGCCATAATGGACAATCCTAAGTCTTTCGCAATAGCCACTTCTTCTGAATCAGTAAAAGAATTAAATATAAAGCTGGTTAAAGCAAGCAATAATAAGGCGCCCACTAATAGCTCTGCACCTATAAAGAAAACCATTTGCAAGCCCCGCATACCACCCTTCTTATACAATACTTAGCACCTCTTATTACTGGAAAGGACCCATCCTCGGAAAGCAATTTTCCTCCGGGTTTTTCTTAAAACAAATACTGATAACAGGCTTACCATCCCTAACACCAGCCTTATAAATAAAAACATCAAACCTCTGAGGCAAAATAAAATACCCATAACCTGCTATATTATCTTTATGAGTCGTCCATTCTGTTGTTCCACCCGCATCCTTACCAACATGTGGATGTCTAACAAATATCATACTATTATCCCAATAAACCTCGTCTTTCCTGCTTAGGATTTCTTTTGAGAATCTTCCTTCTGTTTTAAAAGAATCGTAATCAAAGGAGAATACATGGTCTAATAATAATTTTTCTTTAACAAAAAAATAATTTGTGCTCACACAAGAAGTTCTGCTACAGACAATTTTCTCCGATGAAAGGTCTGTTGCTTCACTTTCAAAATCTAATTTTTCACACAAGCAAATACAAATATCTTCTCCTGAACATGAATTAGGCCTGCTGAAAACAGAACCTCTTATACTAATCATTGGAAAATACCGGGCCCTTTCTACACTAGAAGGATCAGGATAAACGAATTTAAAATCTTTCCCTGGATTCATTACAATCAAAGCAGTTTCCTGGTTTAAGCTAAAGGAATATAAGTCTCCTGCTACTTCACCTGGCATCGCAGCTACTTCTAGTAAAGCTGCGGTGAATTCTTCCAATGATTTTTCGTTTCCAGAAGATTTACCTGTTAGAGCATTCCAAACATTTCCCGCAATTTTTCCTGTGGGTATTAACAATAGGATGAATATTACTATCCCGAATAATACCACGTAAAAGCTTGACATTCCTCTCTTTTTCATTTTTAGCCTTTGCTTGCCACTCTTCTTATATAATCCATGCATTGTTCCTTAGTATAAAGACATCTCCCTGTGCTTTCTTCGAAATTGAACTTTGCTTCATCCTCACATCTTGCCTTGCTATAACTTGTTATACAGTAAGCAGTTCCATCAATTTCCTGTTTGACATTGTTTGGGCCGCAAGGACAAGGGTCTATATAATTTGCTAATCCGTCACCGTCAAAGTCTCCTCCTTTTACTACTGCTTCAACGTCTTTATCAACCCCGCTCAATCCTGAAGCTAGTATTTGGTACGCCCAGTAACCAGCGAGTATGGCGAGTAATAACAAGAACAATTTTGCTACCATGCTCAAAACAAGTCCTTTTCGTCCAACAAAAATTTTTTTCATAATATCACCTTTTTCAAGTATTACCTTTTAATAGTTCTTCATAGTAATTTCTTATGTAATCCATGCATTGGTCTTTAACGTACAAGCATCGCGCTGTTTCAGCATGCCACCTAAACCCTGCTTGTTCGCACCTTTCCTCGCTATATGAATTCACGCAGTAGTTTGTGCCGTCAAAATCAATTTTTTCATTGCCGGCATACACCGAGCCACAAGGACAAGGATCAATAAGATTTATCAAGTCATCGTTGTCAAAGTCACTGTTTCTCACCAGCTTATCAACTTGTTCCTCTAAACCTCCTAGGCCTGATGCGAGTAGCTGGTAAGCCCAGAAACCTGCTAATATAGCTAAGAGTAATAAGAATAATTTTCCGACCATATCAAGCACTAACCCTTTCCTTCCAACAACAATTTTTTTCATAATATCACATTTTTTTAGTTATTTTATTAAGCTGAAAGATTCGCAGGTATAATCAGCTCTATAACTCTCCTCCGTTTCAAGTCTTCTTACCAGGCTATTTCTCGTATCTTCAAGACAGTCAATATCTAGGACATCTCCAAACCAGACATTAGAACATCTTCCTCTCCAAGTCCATCTTGTAGGAATCAAGGTTATACAATTATTAGTTTTGTCGCTTAAAATAATATACTCATCGAAATAGCTTCCAGTCATAAAAGATTCTGATTTCATTCCTCCACCCATAGTTAATTCGAAGTGAATTTTGTTGTATTCCCGCAAATTTATCTCTTTAGCTCTTAAGGAGAAAAAATCATCTTGTCTTGGTTCTCCATCTAAAAAAGAGTTATAGAATTTTTTTAGGAGATCATTACGATACAATACGCAGATATTCACACCTGTTATTGTTTCACTCGCAACTAAGAAATCTGGGAGCCCTGATGCTTGTTCTTCCTGCCTTTGCTGGAATAATTTTACTGAAAAAGGCCCTCTTCCGTAGGTTTGCCCTTCTACAGCTTCCATTTTTATATAATATCCATCATCGAAATGCGTTTTTGTTAGACCTGGGAATTTGGCGAAGCAGAACTGTTTCTCTGATTGACTTGTTTTTTTGAATGCTTCTACCATTTCATTAAAAATCCTGACAGCTTCCCCTCTTTCCTCATACACCCCCTGGCTCCGAGGGTCTATATCCCTATCCCTACTGAAAGAGAATCTGTCGTCTAAGGAGAGGAATTCTAAGAGTCCTATTCTTGCAGTCTTGAATGCTCCTCCTCCTATGAAGAATAGCATTATGAGTATGAACATAACTGTCAGGATTAGCCATCCTATCATTGACATTGCTCCTTTCTTACTCTTTTTTCTCATTTTAGAATATTCCGCTCAAGAACTTTTGTATTGAGTTGTACCCACCTGTCATTATCCATATTAATATTAGTATTAGTACCACTACAATAATTACCTTAGCTGTCTGTGACAGCAACATGAATTCCGCTTTTCTGTTAAAAACTTTTTTTTTCATTCTTATTTATCAGTTATACAGTATTCCCGTATTTCGTTAGCAGGCACAATAATTATATTATTCATGAATTCTCCTGTGTCTCCTCTCCATTCAGATACAATATTTCTAGGATCGACTAGGAATTGTCCCTTTCTAATACGTATAATCGTAGGTACAATAGTTCCGGGTAAACCTATATCTCCAATGTATTCACCGGCAACTCCTAGTGCTCTTTTAATGAATGAATCTCTCTCAGGAGCACTGCTCATGTAGGCTATTACGTGTGTTGAGTCTGCAGTTATGCTCGTTATTATTGGAAATGTAGATTCATAGTTAGAGATGTATGCGTAGTAGCTGTCTGGCTTTGCCATTGAAAGCTGAGCTACATCTCCTTCTATGAGGTTTACTCTTATATCCCTTACCAAATCTACTAATGCACTCATGAACTGCTCTCTGCTATTAACCTTGCCAAATTTTTCTTCAATCATTAGTCCTATTTGGTGGTCTTGCAATTCATAGCTGAATTCTCCTCCCATGTGGACTCTTACCACCTTGTTATTAAAATCTACTAGTACTAGTATCCCGTTTTGCCTTTCGTAGGAGTGGAGGTTTATGTTTTCCATTATTCTTCTTGCAGCGCGTTTATCATTGGATTCTAGTTGTTCTGCTGCTATAACTAATAAGTTGGCTTTGTTTGCTTGGATTAGTTCCAGGCCTTCTTTAGATATTTTTTCCCTTGTTTCTAATGGTATGTTTCCGGAGTAGTCCATTACGTGGTCTTGTAAGGGCGCTGTAGTTATGTCTCTTATTCTTATCTTTGTTGGGTTTTCGTTGTGGAATCCTGTGAAGTCAAAGTTGTAGGCGTTGCCTACGTATTCCGCTGGTTGGCCGCCTATTAATATCGGAAGGTTGTTTGCTGCCCCGGCCATGTAGTTATATAGTTCTGGTGCAGAAATTATGTTTTGAGGTCTGTTGCTTATATCGTAGTCTTCTCCTTCGAATATGTTGATTTCAGACGGCCTGCCTTGGTCCATCCCACTAGGAATTTTAAAGTAATAGCATATAAAGCATGATTTTTCACCCCATTCCGTTCCGAATATGTCTTTGTCTCTTCCCTGGTTAAATTGGTACCAGCACTGTGCAGATAGAAAAGATATTCTTTCCTTTATTTCTTCTCTTGTTCCGGAAAGGGTTTTTTCGTCTTTGGTTTTGCATACTAAAGGAACCATTTTTTTAGGTTCCGGCGTTCCAAGGTAGTCTTGTGCCATTTGCCCTAGGTTAGCTCTGGCTATCACGCTTGTCCTGCACGCGTTTATGTCTGTTATCTCTGTGCCTCGGTTCACGAAGAACACTATTATTGCTATGATTATTCCGAAGGCTATTATTGCTAGGATTAGGCTTCCCAGGGAGGAAGTGGTTTCTGCTCCTTTCTTGTTTGTTTTAGCCATAATTAGTCACTCTCAGGACAGCGATTATGAATATTCCTATTAGTATTATTGTTATTAGCATTATTACTAGGCTTGTGGTGGTCATTCCTCGAACATTCATTGAGTATAGAATTGGCTACACTAGTATATAAAAGTTTTGGATTGATTTTTAAGTAATTCTCTCTATACAACCAACACCCATAGCTGAGCTCCACTCACAATTCAAACCGGGGCAAAACGCGTTAATGTTATCACATTGTTCCATAGGAACCCCTGAACACGAACTCGGACATTGAAAAGTACCAGAACCACTCTGAGCACTTCTAGTAACACATCTTTGCTCAGCCTGAATCCATGCACAATCTAGATTAGGGCAATTTACCGTAGAAGTGCCAGGATTAGTACAATGAAATAGCTGCGTAATATCCTCACAAGAATTATAAATACAGTTATCAGGCAAAATATCTAGATTACCCGGACCAGTAGGCTGTGAAACCCTGAGATTTATAATGGCTGATTGGTTCTGCACCCCGTTAACATCAAATAAATAAACTTGCATAACATAACGGCTATAAACAACGCCTTCTATCGGCTCTAGAACTATTTGGATCTTATTATCCCTATCAAAAACATTCCTAGGCTTAGTATTATCAACGCATGCCTGCCTTGAGACAGATTTTGCCAATGGATGGCCTGACGGAATTACATCTCCAGTTTCAGCATCAACAATCCTTACAGTACAAGTAGACATATTAGTCCCAAAACCCCAAACCCAAAACGTATAAGACCGTCCCACATCCAAAACCTGTATTGAACCATGACTTATAGGTGTGTCAAGCAATCCCAATCTCACCTCTATGGACGGCTTGCCCAAATCATCAGGAGCTGGAGCTGGGACTGGATCTGTTGGTGTTAAATCTCTTGGGTTAACACAGCATTTCGTGTTAGGTACCAACTCCCCGTTTTTGTAACACTTAATCTTATGAGTTATAGGCCTGTCTCCACCGCAAACAGCCAGGCATTCCCCGGGGCACTCTTCAAGCGTGCCTTTTGTGTCTATCACGAATTTCCAGAAAATATAAGAAATAGCCAAGAGAACTAAGAGGGCGAGAACGAGCTTAACAATGGTGCTAATGGTAATATCTGCTTTACGACCAAAAAACCTCATTTTCCAACTCCCTACTAGCGCCTGACATATGTCGCCGGGCAACAATACTGATTAGAGGCACAGGGGTTTCTGCCTTGTGCATCTCTTAAGTAATCGGTTGTAGCACAATCAAATTGTGACGACACGCATTGTCCTCCTAAAGAAATACACTGCGTAGCCCTTCCGAATTCACCACTCCTGCCGCCGAATATGAAGACTATTACTACGAGGATGAGCAGAGCTATTACTATTATGACTATTAGGTTTATGCTAAGCTCTGCTTTCCTTTCCATTATTAGTTACCTACGGGAATGCAGCAAAGGTTCTGGTTTTGACATGTGGCAGTGAAATGCCTCGTGTATCCCTCACCTAAATCGCTACAAGATCCACCTTGAGAAATATCACAATTTCCACCGATAGCCAAACAATTTGTTCCTTCAACTATACGACCGCCCGTCCCGAAGATGAGGACTGACAAGATGACTAGTATCAAGAGCGCGATGGCGGCTATCACTATGAGATTAACGCTTAATTCTGCTTTTTTCATGTTTGAAACACCTCAACTAAACAAGAAAACAGGGTTAGGACTATATAAATTTTACTCTTTATTACCAGC
>PWWA01000050.1 GCA_003562145.1 Candidatus Woesearchaeota archaeon
GGGGGGCAGAAACCCCTCGGTCACCAGTTCTTCCCCGTTGGCGTAAAATTGCAGGGTGCCGGCGGTCGCCGGGGCTGCCGCCAATGGCCCCACAGCCAGCAATCCCAGCAGGATAACGCCCGAAAACAGCATGTTGCAGCCGCCTTTACCGTGTTGCGATGACATCATCAACCTCCCTGGATTGTTGTTATATAATATTATTTTGTGTTACTGGTGCGGTAAGTACCAGCCGCCGAGCTGGTTGTCAAATGTTTTCCGCAACACTTTTCTAAAAGGAACTGAAATGCCGCAATGCAGTAGAACCGGTGATCGGCTACCTTATGGTCAGGAAACTGACCTGACACAGGGGGCGGAAATGATTCAGCCCAGCTCGAGAACTTCCCGCAGGGCCTGATCGACCTCGACCATGAGTGCTTCCGGACAGCGAAACAGCGGCCCTTTGACCAGCCGGTTGTTGTCGATGGCCCGAAGCTGATCGAGGAGGAGGTCGGAATCCTGATGGAGATCCCCGCCTGCCTGGATGCGTAAGCGAAGGGGGGCGGCGTCTTCGATCAGCCGGGTGGTAAGCGGCACGATCAGGGTGGAGGGGTGATCCACTTCCAGAAGAGCCCGGCACTGAACAATCAGCACCGGCCGGGTCTTGCCGGGCTCGGCACCGTGGCCGGGGTTCAGGTCGGCAAGCCAGACTTCGCCGCGCTTACGCATCCGGAACAGACTCGAAAGCGGCAAACTCCCGGTTGACTCTCATGCTCTCCTGCCGCACCTTGCGGGATGCCTGTTGAATCCGCTGGCGCCTCAGTTCGCCGGCTACCTTCTCATTCATCTCGGCGATTGCCTGCCTGACGTACTCGGCACGGGACAGGTGAAGCGCCTTTGCCTTTCTGTTCGCTTCCTCCAACAGATCGTCGTCAATGCGCAGAGAAACTGTTCCCATAATTACACCTCATTTTTACTATTCACTTTTAATATACAAATTGTCTATCGCAGAAGCCAACAGATTTTGCACCCGCTTCAGTGATTTTTCAGGCTCAAGCAAGGGCGGGGTAAATTTGCTCTGCTGGACTGGGGCGGGTTTTTCCATTAGCTCCCGTTAGCTTGGTTCTAGTTCCAGGTGCTGCATCCAAATCGGTGATAGGAGTTAGCTTTCTATTCTGACAAAGAAAAGGTCCATTGACGACAAACCCATACAACTTACCCTCAAAAGACGACACTTTTGTCAATAAAGCCTGACACAACGAACGGAGGAGCACGTTGGGCGGTCGGGGGGAGGACTACTAAGATTTGTGGGGCGGATGGGGGACGGATAAGAAAATGGCGGAGAGAGAGGGATTCGAACCCTCGGTAGGGCTATAAACCCTACACTCGCTTAGCAGGCGAGCACCATCGGCCAGCTCGGTCATCTCTCCGCACGAAGGATATGCGATTTTTTCTCTGGCGGAGGAGGTAGGATTCGAACCCACGGTACTTTCGTACAACGGTTTTCAAGACCGCCGCCTTAAACCACTCGGCCACTCCTCCATGCACAGGACCAACTATGTACCATCCTCCCACCTTCCTGTCAATCATGACGAAAGGGCTAATCGCGCTGCTTCTCTTCGGCCAGGACCGCCAGCGCCTCGGCTAAATTGGCCACCGCGGTGATTTGCACTCCCGGAATCGGCTCACGGGGGGCGTTGGCCTTGGAAATCACCGCCCGTTTGAAGCCGTGCTTGCCCGCCTCGCGCAGGCGCTCCTGGCCGTTTAATACCGGACGAATCTCCCCGGCCAGGCCGACCTCGCCGAAGACCACCAGTTCCGGGGGCAAGGGGCGGTTGCGCAGGCTGGAGGCCACGGCCAGCAACAGGGCCAGGTCGGCGGCGGTTTCACTGATCCGGACCCCGCCCACCACGTTAACGTAGACATCCCGATCGTAGGTGGCCAGATGGCCGTGGCGGTGCAAGACGGCCAGCAACATGGCCAGCCGGTTGTTATCCAGCCCGACCGCCAGCCTTCGCGGCACCTCGGCCCGGCTTTGATCCACCAGAGCCTGCAACTCCACCAGCAGGGGGCGGCTGCCCTCCCAGAGCACCGTGACCAGGCTGCCCGGGGTCGGCTCATCCTGGCGGGAGAGAAAAATGGCCGAGGGATTGCTGATCTCCTTCAACCCCCGGTCGGTCATGGCGAAGACCCCGAGCTCATTGACCGCCCCGAAACGATTTTTCACCGCTCGTAATAAGCGATAGCGGCTATCGAGGTTGCCCTCGAAGTAGCAGACCACGTCGATCATATGCTCCAATACCCGAGGGCCTGCCAGGTTGCCGGTTTTGGTGACGTGGCCCACCAGAAAGACGGCGGTGTTGCTCTGCTTGGCAAAGCGCGTCAGCAGCGCCGCCGATTCCCGCACCTGGGAAACACTGCCCGGAGCCGAGGCCAAGGCGCCGATCTGCATGGTCTGGATCGAATCGATCACCAGCACCTGCGGCTTGACCTCGGCGGCGGTGGCCAGAATATTTTCCACCACCGTTTCGGCCAGCAGCAGCACTCCGGTTTCCGACAAGCCCAAGCGCCGGGTACGCATGGCAATCTGGCGGGGCGATTCCTCGCCGGAGACGTAGAGCACCTTGTGGTGACGCCCCAGATCGCAACTTACCTGCAACAACCCGGTGCTCTTGCCCACTCCCGGATCACCCCCCACCAGCACCACGGAGCCGGGCACCAAGCCCCCTCCGAGCACCCGATCGAATTCGGCCAAGCCGGTAGCGATTCGGGGCACCTCATCGAGTTCGACCGCGCCGATGGCCTGCACCGGCACCGCCGTGCCGCTGTAGCCGCTCAGCCGGGAGGCGGCCGCCGTCGGCGGCGGGGCGCTGCGCTCCTCCAGCGTGTTCCAGGTCTCGCAGCCGGCACACTGTCCGGACCATTTACTAAATGATTGCCCGCAGAAGGAACAGACATAGCTGGTTTTAGGTTTAGCCATCCGGAGGGTCTCCTGCTGATTCAACTAATAATTCGCCGCTAATTCGCCGCGGTCTTAAACCA
>PWWA01000070.1 GCA_003562145.1 Candidatus Woesearchaeota archaeon
AATACGTGGCATTATTGTCGATATAGCAAGCGAAACCGCAAAAAAAATTATTTTAGGAGAATAAAAAACCGGGAGCTGCAACTCCCGGCCTTAAACCTCTTATGTTATTAGGTTATTCATCACCTAAGCAGGAGGCTAACAGACGCCCGATTTTGTCTGTGGCCTCCTTCTTCATTTTAGCAGTAACGCTGCTGTAGGTATCCAAAGTGAAGGCCGCGCTATGGTGTCCCAGGTTCTCCTGTGTGGTCCGAATATCAACGCCTTCCTGCAGGCTCAATGTGGCGAACGTGTGTCTCATGCCGTGAAAGCTTACCGCTCCCTCAAGGCCAGCCTTTTTGAGAAGCCGTTCAAAGCACCTGGTAAGGTTCCTGGGGCAGATCGGCCCTCCTAACTCATTACAGAAAACAAGGTCCAGAACTTCATTATATGCTTCTCCCGCTTCTCTTTTTTGCGCTTCTTGGTTCTCTTTGTGCAGGGTAAGCTCTTGAATAACGTCACCGGAAAGGGTGATTGTCCGCTTGCTTAACTTCGTCTTTGGCTCCTGGAAAACAAGGCCGCCCTTTGTCCTTACAAGCCCCTGGTTAACGGAAAGCTGCTTGTTGTTAAAGTCAATGTCCTGCCACCTCAAGCCTAGCAGCTCCCCGCGTCTTAGCCCTGTGGATAAGCCCACGTAGTAGAGAGGATAAAGCCTGGTCTCCTTCGCATGGGCCAGGAAAATACTGATTCCTGCTACATCAAGCACTTTAATATCTTTCTTTTCTTCCTTTGGCAGCTTTGCTGCATCGGCCACGTTAATTGTGATCATACCTTCTTTTTTAGCCTGTTCTAAGGCCCCGTGAATAACAATGTGAATGTATTTAACGCTCCTGGGGGAAAGGCCGATTGTCTGCAGCTTGCCTCCACAGTTTTTACAGGCTGTAACGTTTTTTCTCCCGGTAAGCTTCCCGCAAACTTCACACTTCTTTTTACCATCAGCGCGTCCGCTTTCCAGCTTCTCATTGTATAATCTTTGCAAATGAGAGGTCTGCATCTGGGCCAGCTGTAAATGTCCTATAGCGGGGAGAATATGTTTATCAACTTGCGTCCTGTAGCTCTCCCAGGTTGTAGGGCGAAGGGAAGGCTTCATATAGTCGTTAAGCCAGGTATTAAGCCACTCAGCAGCTGTCATCCTGGAAGGAATTTTAAAACTCCCGGCTGATACTTTCCCCAGGGCCTCATTAACCCTTTCCGCTACTTCCTTCCGGGTCCTGCCGTAGAAATATTTCTTCTTCGGCTTCTCGGTTTCCACGTCATAACCAACCGTAACATAGCCCTGCCACCTACCATCTTTCCGCTTTGTTATGCTCCCTTCGCCGTTACCTCTGCGTTTAGCCATCTTATTAAGCCTCCTTTTGCCGATTATTAATTAGCGGGGAAAGCTCGTAGCCAATCCACTTCATTACTTCAAACAATTCTTGTGTAGCTTCTTCCGTGGAGATGTCGTTGATAATT
This sequence comes from Candidatus Woesearchaeota archaeon, assembly GCA_003562145.1. Taxonomy (GTDB): domain Archaea; phylum Nanobdellota; class Nanobdellia; order Woesearchaeales; family 21-14-0-10-32-9; genus PWWA01. The sequence goes on from PWWA01000070.1 coordinate 1,492, forward strand.
AGGTCATAGGCCACAGTAGCCCAGCTTTGATTGAATACTTGATAACATGAAAATAGCATGTCATTTTTCTGCAAGTCTAAAGTTTTTTCCATGATAACCTTCCTTTCTGTTAATTAACCTTTTTGGCTGTTAATGAGTTAATACCGGTCAACTTGTCGCCAGGCCGCCTGCCAGTTTTCCGGCAGTATATCAGCTTGGCCGTCGTGCTGTCCTTCGCTTCGATGGTTCTTGCACCGCCGCCGGGGGAGCGGACTTCATAAATCTTCAATGCCCTTATGCCTCCTTCCCTTTAATGGTATTACGTGCCCTTATATGACATTGTAGCATTACTGGCATAAGCAGTCAAGAGGTCATTCCTTGAATTTTTAAAGAATTTGTGATACTTTAAGAAATAAAAAGGAGTGCTATTAATGGACAAGCGAACCATTGTATTATGTTTAATACTGGTTTTGTTGGTGGTTGTGGTGCTAAACAGGTGGGAAACAACAAAGTGGGAAACAGGCACTAGAGGTGCTGTTTTATACCAACAGGACAGGCTTACCTCATTGATACACTATAGTGTTCTTGTTGAGCGGTTTGGTCATAATTACAAGTACTATCAGAACCCATACATTACCCACGGGATAACGGCTTTTCTTTACCTTTCCATAGGTGCAACAGTTATAGCTTTACTACGTGAAACCAAACTTCCAAAGGGGGGTTAGACAATGCAGACAATATATACCCCGGAAGAAATAGCTGATAATCTTAAAGCTTCAAGGCGCACTGTATATCGCTGGATAGAAAAAGGTGAATTAAAAGCTTTTAAGGCTGGTAAAATGTGGCGCATCACCCGGGAGGACCTGGAAGAGTTTCTTGGCAGGTCAATTCCCTGGGAAAATGAGGAATAGCTGTGTTTCTCTTGAACCCATCTATCAAGGGACCATATAAAAAGCCCCCTAAATAGGCCTTCCAGGGGGTGTCAAAAACATTTGACATTATTTCAACACAATTTGATAAATATCATAAGTATGAAATTATATAAGTTCATGCTCATCATCTGGAACTCTCGCATAAAACTCTGAGATTTTTAGTCTCAATGCTTCTCTAGTGGGTATTGATAGTTCTAATAATTTTGTGTCAGATATTTGACGATTATTTTTATTAATCATCTTGCAATCAACTCTATAAACATTTCGAAAATCTATCATGTAATAATTGGTTTCAATATTTTCACCTTTAATATTAATATAGTATGGAGGAAATAAAGCGTGTCCTTCATAAACAAAAAGCTCTAAAAGTGTATATGAGGGTTTTTTTAATTGATAGTTTGTAATATCTTCTTCACTAAGTTTTTCAATATGTTTAGGATGCAATTGCTTCAAAGCTTCTACCTCATAGTTAAGTCTAGTTAAATCTTCCCGAATATGAGGGTTTTCAAATATTCTTGTTCTTATTTTCATTAGTGGGCTTAAACATAGGTAATGATCCTTGATTGAGCAACATGGAGTAAGCACAGCACATAGTCTATC
>PWWA01000094.1 GCA_003562145.1 Candidatus Woesearchaeota archaeon
ACATGAACTTTCTTAAGCCTGAACGTGTCGCTACCCGTTTTTTTTTCTCGGCGCATAATTCTTCTGATTAATGCGTAACAGGGCACTAAGGCGGAGATTATAAGGGTTGCTTGCCAATTAATCATATTAAAAGGATTCAGTACTAGCACTAGCAAAGGGAATACTGCCAGGCCTATACCGATTTTCATAATTATTTCTTCGAATAAGTCTTTTCCCTTGTACTTGAGGAAATAAGTAGCGGTTTCCCCCAACAAATATGTCAATGCCGCAAAATAAATTATTGCCCACACATAAACCATAAAAGTCCCCCCTAATCAACTATCCTATAAGTATCAAAATAATTCCTATTTTCGTCCCAGTCCTTTATATTCTTTGCGCCTTTAAACCAATTCTCGATGTAATCAGCTGCTTTGAGGCTCATATCAATACAATGGTCTGTGTTATTGTAGTTATACAAGCCCTGCCTTCCAAGGGTTATAGCGTTGCTTAATGAGTCAAAATAATCAAGAACAACTCCTAAATTATTCCTGTAATCCAAGTCATAAACAGGATAAATCCTCCTCGCCCGCATAATAAGGAATTCGCTAACTTCTTCTTCCCTTACTATCCCTGCAGTCTCAAGCCCCTCTATGACTCGCCTATACAAATAGTTATCCGATGAATTGAATACTTCGCTGTCAGACTCACATGTAATCTCCGCGGTTAAGATTGACTTACCCTTTTCAACAATGTGCCTGCTAAAACTATTATGCTCGGACACCCTGTTGAATAAAAACTTTTTTTCCGGGAAAAAAACCCAGTTTTCCTCCATGGCTCTGGGCTTGTTAACAAAGAGGTATACAAGTATTAGGCCTCGGTACTTAAGCCCTGACACAGCACCCATAATTTTTTTAGGTGGTGAAGGATTCATCATTTCCAAATTGTCCTTAAGGTAAATTGTGGATGCAACGAAATCAGTAGAAGATTTTTCTAATCCGTTTCCCGCATCGTACTCAATGCTTACAACCCTATCTTTTTCTTTATTAATACGCTCTATCCTAGCACCCAGTATTATTCTTCCTCCATTCCCCCTAATTTTTTCAGCGTATTTCTCGTTAACAAATCCTATACCGTCATATTTCGGGTAATAAAAATGTTTAGCGCTTAACTCTCTCCCATCAGAGTCCTTTCCCTTTCCACTGAAAACCAATTGCACCAGATTGGGAACAGGAACTCTTTTCCTTGCTAATTCCTCTGAAAGAGTTTCTGGGTCACCCCACACCTTCCATGCCAAATCCTTGAAAAGCAATTCGTAAGCAGGTTTTCCAAAACCAGATATGAAGTAATCTTCATAAGTCCTGTTTTTTTTCTTCCGCAAAATGTTTTTGGTCATAGCTGCTCCAAACCCCAATCCAAGCATTGCGCTCTTCAATGGGTTAATACCAAGAACTATTTGAGGTATCCTCGCGGGAAACCCAAATCTTTTCCCTAACAAATACAAGCTGTTCTTCTTTTCAACTCTTAATAAGTTGCCTTTGCCAGATATTTTCTTGAATTCCTCAATAACACCTGGTATCTGGGTGTAAATCTTATGAGGCCCGAAATCTAAAATATTATTTTTATACTTGAAGCTCTTTGCCATACCACCTATAGTTTCTGATTTTTCAAGTATTTCTACTTCGAAGCCTTTTTCAGAAAGGTAATCGCCCAGTGATAACCCTGTAATACCCGCGCCCAAGATAGTGACTTTCTTCATTTCTTTTTCCTCGCAACAACCATTGTCTGCCCAATCCAGTATTTTGCCTGCTTATCCTGCAGACCAATCATCTTAACAACTTTTTCCCCCGTGCCTCCAATAAATTTGCTGTACGCCTTTGTCCTATGCGTCAAATAACCCAGGGACAGACTTTGAAAATGCGGCTTAATCTTCACAACTTCATAGCCCTGCCTATTAAGCATCTTGCGAATAGTTTTCCTTGTAAAGTACCATAAATGCACAGATAAAATGAAAACCCACTTTCTCCCCATTATCCTCGCAACCCAGCTCCCAATATCAGGATAATTAACAATTAGCAAACCTTCTTTTTTCATGATGCGGTTAATCTCTTTAAGAGTCGCAGAAGGATCAGGCACATGCTCTAACACGTCAAACAAAGTGACTACATCAAAATAATTTGAAGGGTACTTATTAGAAAATATGTCGCCAGGCTTAATCTCAATGCCGTAATGCTTCCAACCCCATTCAGCCATCCACTTGTTAGGCTCCACGCCATGGACATCCCAACCATCTTTCTTAGCAACGTATAGGAATGAGCCCCCAGCCGTGCCTATATCCAGAATCCTGCCCTTTCCCGGCGAATGCTTATTTATGAGCTTTAGTTGCTTTTCAAAAGTTATTTCCCTTCCCCTGGCCTGGGAAACAAATGCTTCATCAGTTCCCTCACTGTATCCCTCAAGGATTAGTTCTCCCCTAATCCTGGGATTGACATATATTAATCCGCATTTATTGCATTTAACGATTTGGTCTATGAGCGTTTCATCTCCTGCAGCCCTGAACTTTTGCATTAAATCCTCTTGGGTCTCATTTTCGTACCTGGCTTCATATATAACTTTGTATTTCTTTGAGCCACACAGGTTGCAGGGCACTTCCTCAAAAACATCTTCTAGGTCTTTTTTCAAGTATTCACCTTTGTTTCAGTTTATGAACCTGTATTTGACTAATGTCCAAACGGCTTGCACTCCGTCTTTCCAGTTAATCTTTTTTCCTTCCTCGAAAGTCCTGGGATTGTATTTTATGGGGACTTCGTGTATCTTATGTCCTTTTTTGAGTATTTTCGCGGTTATCTCAGGCTCCCATTCAAATTTGTTCCCATTAATCTTTATTGATTTCGCAAGCTTTGAATCAAAAACTTTGTAGCACGTCGGCTCATCAGTTATCTTGGAAAAATAAAGGAAATTAGTGGCTTTCGTGATTATCCTGCCGCCTAAGTACGCAAGTTTATA
>PWWA01000107.1 GCA_003562145.1 Candidatus Woesearchaeota archaeon
CTTTCAGGATTAATTCAAATTTTGGTATGCTTCCAGCTTTTAGCTTGCTTGCTGTTTCATGCACATCAAAAAAACCAAATCCGCCTACATCTGTTTCTGTAACTAGCAATTCAAGCAGCTTCATGGATTCATTAGAAACAAGGCCTTTCTTTGAAAGTTTTTTGGCTTCTTCTCTCATTAAGTGTAGTACGCCTTGGCTGTTCAATTCACCCATCCATAATGGGCCGTATGTTTCTCCTTCTTCGACGTATTCTTTGTGCATTCCAAGTATTTCGTCTGCTTCTTTTTTTGAATTCCTCGATTCAAAGAAAACGCGGTAGTAGTGGTCCTTGGAAAAGCTTACCAGTGGAATAAGTGCTTTCTCGTGTTGCGCCGCTACTAACTGAATTTTCCTTATCAGTATGCGTAACCCGAATTCGTGCATTAAATGATTCTTCAAAGGCTTACTCCAGTACTTGCGCATGCACGCATCCTGGTACGTTCCTGCAAGAGCACTCGTATCAGTAGCAGTAACAGCCAAGAAACCTTTATTCCTAACGCTTTGAACGGCTGCATCCAGGAAAGGGTTTGGCGTCCCAAATGGGTCTACATCGATATAATCGAAATGCTTGTTGCTCAGCAAGAAAATATTGGCGTCCTCGTTAAATACTTTGAACTTATCCTTTCTTGCCTTTGAGAGCTTGTTCAGAGTCATATTAGAAGAAAAATATTTCTTGAAATCTTTCTTCTTGTCGTTAATCAGTATTTCTTTTATCTTAGAAGCTTTCAATTCCTGTAAGAGCCTCAAGCCCCTAATGCCTGAGCCTTCCATGGGCAATCCAATTTTTAATTTGTCTTTGTTTGAGGTTGCGAGGAAGATAACTGTGAAATCCCTATTCGTCCGCATAACAGGATTGTAAAATACGGGCATCTTCTTATCTACAATTATTTTTTTTTCAACCCTGGCCTTAGAAGACCCTTCAATGATAATATCCATTAGCACAAGAAAATATTCTGCAGTATTAAAAATTAATCCTTTTTATTGGAGAGTTTCTTAAAGCTCTCAATCAAGTCAACCACGTACTTTCCTTCATCTAGCTTATAGATTAAAGGATGCTTTCTCTTGAATAAGTTCACAAGGTCTAATTCATACTTGCCAGGCTTCAGTATGTTAATGCTTTCAATATCAAGCACTACCGGCAAGTCGGTGTCTATCTCACTGCCTATGATATCATAAACGTCTTTCTCTATTTGTTCCTTGTCTTTCTTCGTCAAGTCAAAAGTCCTTTGCTGTGCCCTTTCAATGTGTTCTTTCTTAACGAAAAAGAATAATTTTCCCCCGCAATTAGTGCACCCTTTAAGAATAGCATCAGAAGCATCTCCATGCATATGGCCGCATTTAACACATTGATGAGGAATACATACCACCCAATATCTAAGCAATTATGCTTATCTTTTCTTTTTAGGAACCTTGACCTCTTCGGTCAACAACTGTATCTTGTCCGGATCTTGTTTTATCTCCTTAATAATCTTCGCAGGACCTATAATTGTAAATCCGTACCTGTTGCCGAGAAGCATGTTTATGAACCTCGCGCGTATCTTCTTGAAGAAAGAGGCATCCATGTGCGCGCTTCTCACCACGCTTAGCTCTATACCTTTGAAATCCTTATTTATCTCTTCCATCGTCTTCCTGATAAGCTCAGCTTCCTCATTGCTCTTAAGCCGTCCTTCCATTAAAACTATCTTATTAGACTTAACCGCCTTTAAAAGCTTGCTTATCCTCTTCTGGGAATCCAAATCCTCGATTTCGTTGTACGGGATGAATTGCAGTGTTAACATTTTTCTTCCTCAACCTAATAAATCAAATAATGCCTCGTAAAACGCTTCTATGTTCTTGCCGTATTTAGCGCTTATACCTATTACTTTGTACTGCGGGAAAGCCGCCTGAACTTTTTTCAAGTCCGATTTTTTCATATCTATCTTATTAGCAACCACTAATACAGGTATCTTTCTAGCCTCCAGGTTCCCAATAATCGTAATGTTAACCTGGCTGTACGGGTCCTTCGTAGAATCAAGCACCACTATGACTGTGTCCATGTCATCAAGCCACTTAATAGCATCAATAACTCCTTTAGTGGCTTCCTTAGCACGGGTCTTCGCCTCTTTCTCTTTCATCCCTGCTTTAACGAAATCCTCGTAATCAATCTTAGTCGCGATGCCCGGCGTATCAACAAGGTTAAAGCCTATTTGCTTGTTCCCACTCTTAATCAGAATCTGCTCCTTAACCTGGATTTCCCTGGTCTCATGCGCAATATTAGAAACTGCTCCCATTTCCTCGCCGAGCCAATCCACACAAATCTTATTAGCCAAAGTCGTTTTACCGCCATTCGGAGGCCCATACAAGCCGAGCTTAACCTGTTTCTTTTTCTTAAACAGCTTGTTGAAGAAGCGTCTAAAAAAACCCTTGAAAGCCTTAATCATAAAGAAAACAACCAAGATTATAGTATATAAATCTTTTGATTAATATTCACTCAAGTTCAAACACCAGCAAAGCCCCTGTGGCAACCCTCAGATTAGTCCAGCTTGCCGTTGTAGACCACGGCTGGTTCCCATTACTAGAATGTATAAACGCGGTTGACGCATGCGCAGAATGATTTTGTTGCGGCTCATTATAAGCATAATGCTCCTCGTTTCCAAGGCCGGTATACGAAACAGGACCAGAAATATCCTCTCTGTGAGCAGTAGTACCTATTACCAAGACATCCGAAGAAGAAGGTGCACTGGTTGTTCCGATGTTTAAGTTTGTAACTCCATTGCTTCCGCTGTTATTTGTTACTGCCTCGAAAAATTCGTAATTTTCTGCTCCGGAGAACTCCATAAGTATAACCCATGCATCCCTATCTGAGTTTCCCCCCCAGCTTATAGTTACATCACTGGACTCATCGGAACCAGCTTTTTTACTCCAAACAGCAATACCTCTCCTATAA
>PWWA01000084.1 GCA_003562145.1 Candidatus Woesearchaeota archaeon
GCCTTGCCGGTACCGCCCTTGACGATGTTAAGATCAATACAATCATTTTCGCTACCGGGCTGCAGCAGCACCACGGTGTCGAAAATATCGGCCACCTCCCGGCAGGGTTCCGGCACTTCACCTTCGCCGCCCTGGTCTTCGCGGTGGCTGACCGCCGAAAACCAGAACTCCAGATCCATGGCCTGGGCCAGCTCCCGCAGGTCGGCCAGGGTCTGGCGGTCCACTACCGTGAAGTCATAACCATCCACCACAATGCAGCCGGGGCGGATGATGTTCTGGTAAACCAAGTCGTTGAGGCGTTCTTCCAGCCGGGCGCGGTTGAAGGCGGATTCCTTGAAGGTCATGATCATCCGGTTGCGCATGCCCTCGTCGTAAATTTCGTAGGGGTTGGCAAGCCGGCAGCCCTCGACGATATCCTTGAAGATGTCGTCATACCAGATGCGAGTTTTTTCCAGACTCTGGCCGACACTGACGTGGACCACCTGCCTGCCGTTGAGCAGCGAATCCAGGGCGATCTGCACCAGCATGGCGGTCTTGCCCAGACCGGCCCGGGCCATGACCAGCCCCATCTGCGAGCCGGCCTGGCCTTCAGACCCGGCTTTCAGATGTCGAATCGGGTTTTTGGCAATCAATTCCTGCTTGAGCATGATGGGGATCTCCTATTTTTTATCCTGTTGTTCCTTTTCTTTCTTGGCCTTGGCGATCAACTCCTCGGCCACACTCTTGGGCACCGGCCGGTAGGCGGAAAACTCCATGGTAAACTCCGCCTTGCCCTGGGTCAAGGAACGCAGATCGGTGGAGTAACCGAACATCTCGGACAGCGGCACCTCGGCCTCCACCACCGTGTAATCTTCCTCTTCGGTGGTGCCGATGATCATGCCCCGGCGCTGGTTGAGGCTACCCATGATCCCGCCCTGGAACTCGGTGGGGCCTTCCACCGCCACCTTCATGATGGGCTCCATGATCACCGGCTTGGATTTCTGGAAACCTTCGCGGAAGGCGCCTAGGGCGGCCTGTTGGAAGGCAACGTCGGAGGAATCCACCGCATGGGCGGCGCCGTCGTTGATCACACAGCGGATGCCGGTAATGGGGGCGCCGATCAGCGACCCTTTGGTCATGGCCTTCTGGAAACCCTTGTCACATGAGCTAATGAACTCCCGGGGGATCACGCCGCCGACGATCTTATCGACAAACTCGTACTCGCCCTCTTCCAGGATCTCCATGTAGCCGGCCACCCGGCCGAACTGGCCGCTGCCGCCGGTCTGCTTCTTGTGGGTGTAGTTGAACTCGCCCTTATGGGTGATGGTTTCCCGGTAAGCCACCTGGGGGGCGCCTACTTCCACCTCGGCCTTGTACTCCCGCTTCATCCGCTCGATATAAACATCCAGGTGCAGCTCGCCCATACCGGAAATGATGGTCTCACAGGTTTCGTTGTCCACGTAAGTCTTGAAGGTGGGATCTTCCTTGGTGAACCGGTTCAGGGCCTTGGACATGTTGCCCTGGGCCTTGTTGTCCACCGGCCGGATGGCCAGGGAGATAACCGGGGCTGGCACATGCATGGAGCTCATGGAGTAGTTGACGCTGCCGTCGGTGAAGGTATCACCGGAGGCGCAATCCACCCCGAACAGGGCCACGATGTCGCCGGCCCCGGACTCCTCGATGTCCTCCATCTGGTCGGCGTGCATCCGCACCAGGCGGCCCACCTTGATTTTCTTGCCGGTACGGATGTTGACGATGCTGTCGCCTTTCCTCATGGTGCCCTGGTAGGTGCGCAGGTAGGTAAGCTGGCCGTAGCGGCCGTCTTCCAACTTGAAGGCCAGGGCGACGAGGGGATCCTTGGGATCATTGGTCACCCGGAACTCGGCCTCTTCGTTGCTCAGGTCCAGGGCGTAGTTGGTGACCTCCTGGGGATTGGGCAGGTAACAGGTAACGGCGTCCAGCAGGGTCTGAATACCCTTGTTTTTGTAGGCCGAACCAACCAGCACCGGGGTCAGCTCCCGGGCCAGGGTGCCTTTGCGGATGGCGTCCCGGACCATCTCTTCGGTGGGCTCGCCTTCCAGAATAGCTTCCATTAGCTCGTCGGAGAACATGGAGGCGGCGTCCAGCATGGCCTCGCGCTTGGTTTCCACTTCCTCGCGCAGGTTATCGGGAATTTCCCCCTCCCGGATAACCTCGCCCTGCTCGCCTTCAAAGTACAGGGCCTTCAGGCTTACCAGGTCCACCACCCCAACCAGGTCGCCTTCCAGTCCTATGGCCACCTGCACGGGCACGGCGTTTAGGTTGAGCTTGTCGCGCAACTGCTGGGTCACCCGGTCGGGGTTGGCGCCGGTGCGGTCGCACTTGTTGATGAAGGCCATGCGCGGCACCCGGTAACGGGTCATCTGGCGGTTGACGGTAATACTCTGGGACTGTACCCCACCCACCGAACAGAGCACCAGGATGGCGCCATCCAGCACCCGCAGGGCCCGCTCCACCTCGATGGTGAAGTCGACGTGGCCGGGGGTGTCGATGATGTTGATGGAATGGTCCTTCCAATCGCAGAAGGTGGCCGCCGAGGCGATGGTAATGCCACGCTCCCGCTCCAGCTCCATGGAATCCATGGTGGCGCCGACTCCGTCCTTGCCGCGGACCTCGTGGATGGCGTGAATCCGCTGGGTGTAGAAAAGAATACGTTCGGTCAGGGTGGTTTTGCCCGAATCAATATGGGCGCTAATCCCGATATTCCGGGCCTTGGCCAGGTCTCGCATGGTACTTGCCTCGTTTGGTTCCGTTGAAAACTGATTGCCGCTGCTGCGGGAGACTGGAAAAAAAGCGGCCCCGCACTAACGGAGCCGCCGCAAACTACAATTTGGCGAAACAGAGACTTCTACCGTTGAGTTGGGGCCTTGTCAAGAGAAAAAAGCGATTATTCCGTTACCTCTATGCCGCCACCTCATCCTCTTTGGCCA
>PWWA01000061.1 GCA_003562145.1 Candidatus Woesearchaeota archaeon
AAGACATCCGCAATCTCACCGCCACTCTCCAGCTGACCCATCAAGATATCAATAGTACGCTTCGTGGTTGGAGAATCATACTTCATTGCCAGCTCACGAAGAGCGTCCTTCAAGTCGCTGCCAGTCATAACTTTTTTGGAAACTAAGCCCATTTCCTCAGACAAAATCCCGAACTCCGGCTTAATGCTTGCCCACAAAGACTTGTCAAAAGACAAGCCACCCTTAAGGTTCGTAGACACCAGAATCAAGTAATCCTGCAGATTCCCCTCCATAATCTTAACCCGATTATAAATCTTCATATTCAAATAAAAATAGATACCCGCAATAATAACCGAAGACAATAAGAAGCTCGAGAGGAACCAGAACAAGAAAACATAAAGGCCTACCAGTAAAGGAGTGTTGTGAGAAACCAAGTTATAAAAATCGGTCAAGAAATAAATACCCGCAGTAATGGCAATAGCGACATAAAATAGTACGCCGAAGAACTTATAGGGAACATAATTAATACCTGCCTTGGCCAGGTACAGCCTTAAGCCTGACCTGAACCTCTTAGGCACGAACGCCTTCCCCACATCTTCCAAAAAGCTTCTTTTTTCCATTTTCAAATATTAATGTTAGGCCTGATAGACTTGTACACAACAAGGAAAATACTTTGCAAAATAATAAGGAACAGCAGTATAACCAAGAAAAAAGTCATATTGACCGTGATGCCTGCAAGAGTAGCAACAACAGTGAATATTGTCAACCCCAGGCTGGGGAGCACAACTGCTAGAAGCATATAAAATAATGTTACGCTGTTAAGCTTCTTACCATACCTATTAATCTCAATCATCTGCTCATCCGCAATCTCGTTCAATGTTGCCTCTAAGAACTGGGTGACATCAATGCCAATCCTTAAAGCATTGCTAATCTGGAACAATATCTTCCTGAACCTCGGCGACGGGCTATACTCAGACTCATCAGCCAAAGCCTTCTCAACAGGCTTTCCGAGCTCAATGTCCTTAACGATCTCCCTGAAATACTTACTGGCAACCCCGTAGCTCTTCGAAGCATCAGACAAGGCAATAACCAGAGGCTGCCCGGAATTAAGCTTAACTAACAAATACCTGCCCGCGAACAAAACATCCCTATCAATCTCCTTCTGCTTCTTAATAACAGCAGCCCTCGCCTTAATCATGTTGAACTGGAAGAACACGAAACCCAGCCCGAGCAAGACAACGGGAAGAGTAGCCAATGGACCGCCTGACTTATCAAAATAAAAGAATAGAAGAATAGTGAGTGACAGCGCCATAAAGAATGCGTTCTTCAAAGACTTGCGTATATACTCTTCCGGCCTAGAATCTATTCTTGCCATCCTGAGCTCCCTTTTAAGCCCAGGGTACTGAGACGCTAATGCTGATGCTAAACCCATTATGATAACCCTTACTTAATATTTAACACACCAGTATAATACCTGGCCATTAACTTTCCAATCTCATTAATATCATAAATATTGTTGGAGACAAACCACTTTAGTATTTGCTCTTTTTGCTTTAAATCAGCCTCTATCTGCTCCTTTTTCATTCCTGTGTACAGGGAAATCAACCGTATAACCTGCTCTGAATCCGCAACCTTATCCAAAGAATCCTTCATAGCATTAAGCTGAAGCAAGACCTTAGCCTCACCAGCAGGCGTGACCTCCGCAACCTGCAAAGTCCTGCGCTTACCCGTACGCCTATTCCTATTCTGGACTAAAATCATAGCAATAGAAGAAATCATTTGCTTCGGAATCTCAATCGGGGGATTCGTAAGCCTAGTAATGGTTTCTTCAGCTGTATTAGCGTGTATAGTGGCGTAGACGCTGTGCCCTGTATGCATAGCTTCCATTAATACCTGGGCTTCCTGCTTCCTCCTTATTTCGCCCACAACAATCCTGTCAGGCCTCATACGCAGGCTATTAACGAGCAAGTCAAGCATAGTCACTCCACCCTTCCCCTCAGGATTAGGAAGCCTTGTCTCCGTGGGAACCCAGTGAAGATTGCCAGGAAGCATTAACTCACGCGTATCCTCAATACTTATAATCCTCTGGTTCGGAGGAAAAAAGTTGCTGACAACGTTAAGCATAGATGTCTTACCAGAGCCAGTGCCACCAGCTATAATCACGGATAATTCGTTCTGAATTCCAAGCCATAGGAGAGCTGCGGCACTATAAGATATTGTGCCTGCCTTAATGAACTTCGTAATGGTCCAAGGGTCCTCAGCGAACTTCCTTATGGTTATAGTATTTCCCTTTGTAGATATCGGTGCAAGTGTAGCGTTAACCCTGTCACCGTTCTGCAAGTGCGCGTCCATCAAAGGGTTGAGCACAGTGATTTCTTTATTAACCGCACGGCCAATCATTGTTGCGTAATGCCTAATCCTTGCTTCGGTGTGCATCTTAATATTTGTTTCAAGCCACCCAAACCTTTTATGGTAAACCCATACCGGCTCGACGTGATTATTAATAACTATTTCCTCTAAATTCCTGTCTTTCAGCAAAATCTCTATCTTTCCAAGCCCGAGGTTTTCCTCTAGCAAATAATTTATCAAGGTATTCTTAGTGTTTTCATCTGACTGAGGGAAGTACTTGTTTATTAGCTTCGTTATGCTAAGAGTAAAACGCTTTTTCAGGTCGCCGACTTCTTCATCCCTGCTCTGCTCTATATCAGTCAAGTCCAGCTTGGACACGAATTCTTCGCGGATTTTCTCGAGGATGAGCTTAGTGGTCTCCGTTAGATTGGTGATCGAGACCAAGTACAAAGGGACTGATTTGTCCTCACTGGAAATAATTTCGATGTCTATGCTTATGCCATGGGCGTTAATGACATATTTGTCCAGAAGCCTTCTTCTTTTTACCTCTTCCATGAACTCAACCTCTTTTTTTCTTAAGCTTGGATATGCTGGGAGTGCTCCCAAGTCCTCTTCGCAAAATCCACTTTCTGTGTTATGCTTTTTATCTTTGACTCAAGCAAAGCCCTAGCATTTTTTTTGTCTTCGGGAATGCTGCTTGTCATGTGCTTCAGCTCAAGCACTTTCTCTTTTGCGCTAGTGAAATCCTTTTCCTTAACATCCCTCTTAATCCCATCTATAATGCTATTTATGGCTTTAGGATTTAAATATTTCTTTTTATTTGCCTCAATATCACGTATTTTGTCTTTTGAAATGCTTGTTGTGCTTTGCTGCAACTCCTTTTTAAGCTTTCTTATTTGGATGTAATAGGAAAGAAGGTCGTTGTATAATTCTTTTTTCTCATCGATGAACCTTGACGGGAATTCCTCGAAATAATTTTTTAGGGTTTTGTAAGAGTTAATGGAAGCAGCTAAGTCTTTTTTCCTTATGTTGATGAATAATTCGTGCATGGACTTTTTCATATTTGCCTTGATTTCCTCTTTTAGCTCGTATTCCCTTTCTTTTTCTTCGAAAGCCTTTCTTTCCCTTGCTTTTTTCCGCTCCTCAAATAAATGTATCTTAAAAGGCCTCTCCTCCTGGAGTTTGCTCTCCTTTGCAAGCTCCGAGACAGATTTTAGCTCCTCTGAATCTTCCTTGTAAGATTCTAATAGCTGCAGTGCTTCAACGAACTTGTTATACGCCAAGTCTTTATATGGATCGTTTTCCTCTATTTTGTTGTACTTGTCTGCAGCCCCCTCAAGGATGTCCAGGACCTTATCTGTGTCTCTCTTTTTCAGGGAATCACGGACTTCGCTGTAGTAATCGTCTGCTTCATCAACAGGCCCAGAGGAAGGCTTTTTCTTGTCCAGGAATTCCAGCATATCCATTTCAAGGAATTTGTCCAGGCCAGGGCTTTTCACCATTATCCCAAGTCCTCCACTTTTTTCACGTACTCATCCCATAGGGAATCAATATCCGTAAACCCTCGCTTCCTAGCTTCATCATAAAAAAAGTTTCTTTTTGTCTCAAGCTCCTCTAATACGTGGTTGCGCCATAGATAAGCAGTTTTTTCCGGTATTTTCTTGTCGGATTTGTGCTTGAATTCCTTTTTGTAATCTTCCAAGCCTTTCATTTCTTTTTCCTTTTTAGGGCTTATGAGAAAGATGTACGGCTTTGTAAGGCTGTACTCCACCCCGAGGACTTTCTCTTCGACCAAGAAGTCAACCCATGACTGCAACACTTGCTCTTCCACGCCGAGCTTCTTTGCAACTGATTTCAGCTCAGACTTGCCGTTATCCTTAAGGTATGTGATCAGCTTATCAACGTCTGTCTCCACTTTTTGAATTCTTTGCCCTGCCAAAATCTCCCTCTTTCTAATAAAATTGAAAATGCGACGGGAACATATTTAAACTTTTCCCTCTAACCACAAACAACATTTTCAAGGTAATTTGAATCACTCATATTAGTAAAATGAGGAACGCTTGCATAATATTCCGCGGAATATAGCACAGGATTGATCCTGTAAGGCACAACAGCCCCATCAATGCCCTCACCTAAATCTATGCCGTAATCCCTATAGTTACCTAAGCCGGAAAAATCAAATCTTCTGTAAGGCTCAAGATAACAATTGTTACCTCCAGCCCAAATAAAGTCCAAATGGCTTAATTCTGAATAGCCTCCCACGTCTGAAGGAAGCAAGATAGAAGTTATGCCACAACAATTTGATTGCTCTGTTAAATTTCCTCTTAGCCTGCCGAGGAAGCCAGGAGCAAGCCTATACCTAATGTATTCCTTATCCAAAGCCAAATAATTGAGAGTGGAAGATTGCTCAATGAAAACGGTTAGGGACTCGTTGAAAGAAAAGTTTCTCGCAGGCAGGCCGTGGCGGCTATGCGTGGGGTCAGGCAACCCCGAAAAATCAAAGTCACGGCTCACAGTCCTTTCAGTAGCCCACCTAGCATACCCATCACTAGCCGAAACATTAAAATTAGCCTGGACACGGACACGCCAAGGACCGCTCCGCTCATCCTGAATAAGGGTTATATCCTTTATGTTTATGCTAAAATCAATGTCCAGGTTATCCTTAACAAAATCCTCTATACCTTGTATGATAGAATTTATATTCGCGTCTTCAGGGCAGTTACCACCAGTAAAACTACCTATCAAGAGGCAAGACTCGAAGTCCTCATCGAAATCAGAAAGGTAACCCTTATTGATAATGTGATTAATTAATGCAGGGAAAGCGGCATGGCTGGAAGAAAGCAACGCATTCTGCACATACTTATCAGACTGCTGAACGTAATGATTAGTAAGATAAACCCTTAGCTTAACCTGCTCCACACCGGAATCCACGGGCATTTCCGTTGAAGAGAAAAAAGTTATGAGTATAAGAGAAGACATTACAACGGATAAAACAGTGAAAATAGCGCCTTTCCTGAACAACATTTTTTTTTCCATTCAAATTACACCCATATGCTTATCCTAGTCGTATTCGGACCTTGCACAACACCATCTATGTCAACAAAATAAGTAAGCAGGATAGTTGAAATATTTGTAATAGGCTCCACAATCCCCGCATCATTCACATAGATGACGCTGCCGTCAACAGAGTACATAAACCCGAAGTGCTCAGGCACAATAGTCCTAGTAACATTAAATATGAAACTCTCAGCGACGCCACGCTGCCCTGTATTCTCAAGATAAGCCACTTGCTCATAAACCGCTAGGTCTGGCTTTGCACTACGCGCATCTGTATAGACATCCCTGTAAGAAGTGATAAAAGTCTCCATTTTGGTATTAATCACGTATTCATTATAATTATTAAGTATGACGTAGACATCCTCGGTTATCTCTGCCGATATAAAAAAAGAGAATATCACAATCACGGTAAAAGTAAAAGTAATAGCTGCAAGAATAGTGTCAACGGTAAAGAATAACGCGCCCTTCTTTCTGCCCCTGAAAACCAATTCTAACCCCTCAAAACCCTCTTTTTTTTTTAATGACTGCAAATACTAATTGGCTACCCAGAAACCCTACCTGCTATAAACAATGATTTTGAGCGTTACAGGCACACCATCAAGCTCCTTCCTGAAGTTCCTTGTGATAAGATTCCTGATGTCATCACCTTCCAACCTGAAACGAGGCATGAACCTGGAAGTTTCTGAGTTACAGCACTCCACGCCTACAACACGATTTTCATCGCTGGGATGGGTACCTATAGGAATGAAAGTGCCTGGCTTTACCCCGTCGCACATCGCAGCGATATCTTCCGGCTGATAAGAAGTCCCACCGTGATCAATAGTTGGATAATTGCAGCCTTCCACGCCATGACAGACCTCGCTACACCTATACACTCCGTCCCTGTCCGGAATGGTGCATTCAGGCGTACAATCAGCCCTCTCCATGCGACAATTAACTATGTTTCTTTCAGGCTGCAAGTAAACATTCTCTACGTGAGGAAGGAACTGGGGATGCGTACAAGTAACGACTAAGTTGCCTGTGACTGAAAGAAAATCAGGTTCATCAGAATCATAAACACCTGAAATAGATGTGTATGTTGAAGAGTCAATATTTGCGGGATTGTTGGGTGCGTGAAGCCTAACCCTAACGTTTTGCATGGGCTGATTCGTAGAAGCATCATAAGCCACGCCCTTCAGGGTGGTGTTACAATCAGGATCCGGGCATTCATCACAACTCGCAGTCTTAGGAGCATCACAAACAGCCCTAATGTAAAGGTGTGATGCAACACCACTAATATTAGCCGCGCAGTTGAGACCTGACGCGCTTGACCAGCTAGCACCATCCATACTCTGCTGTATACTAGTGCAAGTGCCGCCTATGACTGAACAAGCATCATTACCAACATCATAATTTATTGCATCCGCATTCGTATACCCTGGGATTGGAGCATTAGGCACCTTCATAACCATGTGCTTCGTAACAATGGTGCCATCAGAATAAAGGCTTGGGCAAACACCATCCGCCTCGCCGCACACAAAGCAATTATCGCATAACTCCACAGCACCAAAGCCAGGCGTATTTTCGGTAACAATCTCGCCGCATGCCCTATCAGAAGAAGCGCACTGCGCCTCAACAAGGGGCACCACCAAAAAAGCCATAACAAAAAACGACAAAAACAAAGCACTTGTTATTAAGGTACTATTTTTCATTATACTCCACCTATCAACTGTTTTATATATAAATTTTTTGATTTAGTATTTAAGCCTTTTCCCATCAATCATTACAAACGGCTTCCTTATTACCTGGTCCAAGTGTATTATTGTTTTTATGTTGCCACCAAACCACGCGTTGCTGCCTATCGCAAAGTGAGCCGTGCCATAAGCCTTTTCATCAATAATAGTGGAACCAATAATCCTTGCTTTCTTGTTAAGGCCCACGCCGAATTCACCTATACGCCTCGTCTTGCCTGGCTGCTTGGCATTCTTCGCATCCCACACAAGAGTATTCTTCAGAAGCCTCGCTTCCTCCCCACCAACAATCCTTGTTATAACCCCTTTTTTTACTATTAGGGTAATTGGCTTTCTCGCAATTATTGTTTTATCCCTTAACCGGGCACTCCCATCAATAACAAGTACTCCATCCACATTCGTATCGTTAGGCGCAATATAAGTTTCAGCGCCAGGAAGGTTTCCGCCTTCACCAGGGTTCCTGTACACACCCACAGCAGTCCTAGGATGCATGCCAGATACATTATAAGATATATTCGTCCCGGATTCGGCTGTCACAGTAATCTCTTCAGCACCAAACATTTTCTTTGCTATACTCTCAGCTTTCCTCGAAGCCTCCTTATAATTGATGTCAAGGCAATCCATTACAAACGGGAAGTGCCCTGAACGAATTGTTCCAAGGCTAGTTGTTGAAACAAACCTATGATTCTGCTTTAATGCGAACTTCCTGAAACTAAGACCTAGCTTTCCGAGCTTGCCTGCCTTGTTAGAAATGTTCATTATGATAACGCTTTCCCTTGGAAGCCTTGCCAGCTTCTGTACGAGACTCTTATCCGCAAAAGAGCCCCGCGTCTTAAATTCCTGGTATATCGCCTCATGCTTTATGCCTAGCTCAGCCGCAGCTTGCGAGTACGCATTTGTAAGCATAGGCGACAATTTATTGCCATTAGCACCCTTATCCCCTATTATTAATACTTCTTCGCCTGTAACATTAAGATTATATGTAATTATCTTCTTGAAAGTATTTATTTTCAGCTTTTCATAATAATCCTTTTTTAGCTCAAGCATGTTAAAGAAAATTATTTTAGGTTAATATTTATATATATGCCGCTTTAACCAGTTAGCATGGCAGGAGATGCTGAAAGAATACGTGAATTAGAGGATTTGATTGCTAATTCCCAGTATAACAAGAGAACCCAGAAAGCAATTGGGTTGTACAAAGCGCAGCTGGCAAGGCTTAAGGAAAAGGTTGCCGGCAGGAGGAAGGGCCGCCAATCAGATGGGTACTCCGTAAGGAAAACCGGGGATGGCACAGTTGTGCTGCTAGGATACCCTAGCGTTGGAAAAAGCACTTTGCTGAACGGAATCACGAGAGCGGAATCCGAAGTAGGAAGCTATGCTTTCACAACGCTAAGCGTTATTCCCGGCGTCATGGAGTACAATTACGCAAAAATCCAAATACTGGACGTCCCGGGAATAGTAAAAGGTGCTGCGAGCGGTAAAGGAAGAGGCACCGAGGTTTTCTCCGTCCTAAGAAACTCAGACCTTATACTTGTATTAGTAGACGTGCAGTTCCCCGAGCACTACGAAGCAATAATCAAAGAAATCTACGATTCCGGGATAAGGCTTAACAAGAAAAAGCCAGACGTCAGAATAAAAAAAACTGGGAGAGACGGGATTAAGATAAGCAAGACGGTCCGCCTCCCAAACTTAAGCGATGAAACCATTGAAGGAGTCCTAAGGGCTTTCAGGATAAACAACGCGGACGTCGTGATAAGAACCAACATTACCGTGGATGAGCTCATCGACTGCATTGAAGACAACAAGAAATACGTACCAGGAATAACAGTGCTGAACAAAGTAGACTTGGTAAGCAAGGAACACGCAGAAAAAATTGCGAGGCAAATCAACGCAGACATAATGGTTTCAGCAGAAAAAAAAGAGCACTTAGAAGAACTCAAAGAAATTATATTCAACAAATTAGACCTTATCAGGATATACATGAAAGAACCGGGAAAAGAAGCAGACCTGGAAGAGCCACTCATAATATCAAGGAACTCATCAGTAAGAGATGTTTGCAGCAAGCTCCACAAAGACTTCGTGAAACAATTCAAATTCTGCAGGGTATGGGGAAAATCTTCGAAGTTCCCAGGGCAAAAACTGAGCATAAAGCACACGCTAAAAGACCTAGATATTTTAGAGATACACTTGCGCTAAACAAAATATTTATATAGTCAGTACACGGATTCCAAGATGCTAATGGCAGGACTGAGCATCGACATGGGACCTGTAAAGGAGTATATTGACAAGATAACTGATTACTTCTCTAACTTATCAACACTCGAGCTCGCAGGCTGGATAATGATCTGCGCAGGAATACTATTGCTTGTTACAGGCATAATAATCCGTTAAAAAAACCAAAAGATTAAATACTAAAAGCAACAAGGGTTAGTTGTAATGGGTCAGCAAGAAGTATATGATTTCCTTTGCAAGAACAAAAACGCTTGGTTTACATCAAGGGAGATAAGCGATTCGCTAGGCATAAGCATTGGTTCTGTAACCATGTCCCTGAAAAAGCTCCGAAAAACAAATATCATAAAGTATAAGAGCACAGGGAAAAGAAACACCTTCACGTACAAAGTAGGAAGGTAAGCTCTTTTTTTAGAAACTTTTATATAAAATATTCCTGTAACACGCCCACAGAGGATTGATAAGATTGGCTTCGAAGATAAAAATAACGTTTCCTGACGGAACAAATAAAGAATACCCTAAAGGAGTGACAGGGGAAAAAATCGCGAAGGGGATAAGTGAAGGGCTCCTCCGAAAAGCAGTAGCTGTAAAAGCCAACGATGAACTAAGAGATATGTATCTGCCCATAGAGAAAAGCTGTGAATTCAAGATACTTACGTTTAATGACCAAGAAGGAAAAGACGTTTTCTGGCATAGCACCTCGCACTTAATGGCACAAGCAATCATAAGACTATTTCCTGAATCAAAACTAACCATAGGGCCAATAGTAGAAAACGGTTTCTATTACGATATAGACCATCCGCCATTCAAGGAAGAAGACCTCGAAAAAATCGAGGGGGAAATGAAAAAAATTGTGAAAGAAGACCTCCTAGTAAGAAGAAAAGAAATTAGCGTTGCAGAGGCAAAGAAGCTCTTTAAAGATAACAAGTACAAAGTAGAAATGCTCGACGAAATAGACAAATTCGAAGACGAAGGAAGCACAGGAAAAAAAGGAATAGTGAGTGTATACTCCCAAGGAGAATTCACCGATTTATGCCGCGGCCCACACCTTCCAAGGACAGGGATGATTAAAGCTTTCAAGCTAACAAAGATATCCGGCGCGTATTGGAGAGGAGATGTAAAGAACAAGCAATTACAGCGCATATACGGGATCAGCTTTCCTGACAAGAAACAACTAAAAGAATACCTAGACATGCTGGAAGAAGCAGAGAAAAGAAACCATAGAAAGATTGGTAACGAAATGGACTTGTTCGCGCATTTCGACTTAGTAGGTAAGGGACTTCCTGTCTGGCTTCCAAAAGGAGAAATAATAAGAAGAGAAGTAGAAGACTTTGCAGTGGAGACCGAGAACAAAGCAGGGTTTCAAAGGGTTTCAACACCGCACCTCGCAAAAAAAGAATTATTCGAAAAATCAGGCCACCTCCCATACTACGCAGACAGCATGTACCCATCCATGAAAATGGACGATGGAACATACTACTTGAAAGCAATGAACTGCCCCATTCACCACCTAATATTTTCCTTAAAGCCTAAGAGCTACAGGGAAATGCCAGTAAGGCTTGCAGAGTACGGGACTTGTTACAGAAACGAACTATCAGGCACGCTTAATGGCTTGCTAAGGGTAAGAATACTTAGGATGAATGA
>PWWA01000085.1 GCA_003562145.1 Candidatus Woesearchaeota archaeon
AAAACAAAGATACGAATATTTAAACATCTCCATTCTAACACAAAAAAACATCTTATTTATTCGAATCGCCTTAAAGAATCCGTGTACCCCGGACTAAGAAGCCAAACATTAAAACCACGACTTAAAATACATAGAAAAAACACTTAAAAATAAATGATTATACTTGGGTGTCTTTGAAGATTTTGTTTGTCAAATTCCAGATTTCCTCGTAAGAAGCAATTTTTTTCTTGACAAGTATTTCTGTTAGAGCTTCGACTTGGCTTCTTGTCAGTGCTAATTTGTATGTGTTTACTAGCAATAGCTCTTTGAGTTCTTGCTTGGACATTCCTTCAAGCTTCTTTTCGAAGCTTTTTGCGTTGCGTTCTTTTTTTTCAGCCATTATTAGTATTGCTTAAAAAAAAAATTATTTGTTTAGTTCGTCTTCTTTTTTCTTGATGGCAATCGTTGTTTCAATAACAGTATCTGGGTTTAGGCTCATGCTGTGTATTCCTGCTTCGATTAGGAATTCTGCGAATTCTGGGTAGTCCGAAGGTGCTTGGCCGCAGATGCCTATGTACTTGCCTTTCCTATTAGCAACTTCTATTACTTGCCTAACAAGTTTCTTGACTGCTTCATTCCTTTCGTCATAGACGTGGCTTACCAATTCTGAATCCCTGTCCACGCCTAGTGTCATCTGCGTTAAGTCGTTGCTGCCAATGCTAAAGCCATCGAAGACATCGAGGAATTCCTCGGCTAGTATTACGTTGCTGGGGATTTCGCACATCGCGTGCACTTTCAAGCCATCCTGGCCTTGCACTAACCCGTTTTCCCTCATAACGCCAAGAACTTTTTTTCCTTCTTCAACTGTGCGGCAAATAGGCACCATTAACTCTATGTTTTTCAAGCCGAAAACATCCCTTGCTTTCTTCAAGGCTTGGCATTCCAAGTCAAAAGCTGGCCTATACTTAGGGTCGTAATATCGAGAAGCGCCTCGCCAGCCAATCATAGGGTTTTCTTCCTTAGGCTCAAAGTCTTGTCCGCCTAAAAGGTTTGCGTACTCGTTGCTCTTAAAATCGGATAGCCTTACAATAACGGGCTTCGGGTAAAACGCTGCTGCTATCATTCCTACGCCTTCAGCTAGTTTGTCAACGAAGAACAATGATTTGTCGTTGTAGCCCTTGGTTATTTCATCGATTTTCTTTTTGACTGAGCGATCAAGCTTATCGTAGTTTAGCAAAGCCAATGGGTGAGCTACAATGCTCTCGTTAATAATGAACTCTTCCCTTGCCAAGCCTACGCCGTCATTCGGGATAAAGCTAAGCTCAAAAGCTTGGTTTGGGTTGCCGACGTTCATCATAATATGCGCCTTAGGCCTCTCAAGGTTTCCGACTTCGCGCTCTTCCACCTCGAACTTAAGCAAGCCTCTGTAAACGTAGCCGTCATCGCCTTGAGAGCAATCAACAGTTATGCCCTCACCGCTTTTTATTGCTTCAGTAGCGTCCACGCATCCAACCAAGCAAGGTATTCCGAGCTCGCGGCTAATAATCGCGGCGTGGCACGTCCTGCCTCCCCTGTTGGTTACAATGGCCGCAGCGATTTTCATGATGGGCTCCCAGTCCGGGTCAGTCATGTCCGTGACGAGGACTTCGCCTTTCTTGAACTGGCCTATATCCCTAACGCTTTTAATCACGTTAGCGTTGCCTTGCCCGATTTTCTCTCCTACACTCCTCCCAGAAGCAAGCACATCACCTTTTTCTTTCAAAGAATACTTCACGATTTTGCTCATATCTTTTCTGCTCTGAACAGTCTCAGGACGAGCCTGCACGATGAATAGCTCACCGGTTTCCCCGTCCTTAGCCCACTCCATATCCATAGGCTTAAAATAACCTGCTTTTTCAGAGTAATGGTCTTCAATTATTGCCGCCCACTGCGCAAGCAGAATAACTTCTTCATCGGAAACACAGAATTTATCCCTGTCTGATTGGGGAACAGGTATGTTTTTTACGGGCTTGCTTCCCTGCAAGTCATAAACCATTTTTATTTCTTTAGAGCCTATCTTCCTGTAAATAATAGGCTTAAAGCCTTGTTTGAGTGTTTGCTTGTACACGTAGTACTCATCAGGGTTTACCGCGCCCTGAACAACGTTCTCGCCCAAGCCGTAGGAGCCCGTGATAAATATTGCGTCCTTGAAGCCTGTCTCGGTGTCAATGCTGAACATTACTCCTGAACTTGCGAGGTCTGAGCGAACCATTTTCTGGACGCCAACACTTAGAGCGATGTTGAAATGGTCAAAGCCCTTGTCCTGCCTGTAGCTAATCGCCCTATTAGTGAAAAGAGAAGCAAAGCATTTCTTGCAGGCCTCTAATAACATGGATTCGCCTTTTATGTTCAAATAAGTTTCTTGCTGCCCTGCGAAACTCGCGTCCGGCAAGTCTTCTGCTGTGGCACTGCTACGAACGGCTACGTCGACGTGGTTGCCGTATTGGTTGCACAAGTTCCTGTAGCCCTCCCGGATTACTTGGTTTAGCTCCTCCGGGAATTCTGCGCCTCGAATCATTTCACGTATTTTGTGGCCTCTCTCAGATAAGTTCTTCATGTCATGAGTATTTAGGTCTTTCAATGTTTCATGTATCTTATCAACCAATCCTGCTTTTTCAAGAAAAATCCTGTATGCATGCGCAGTCAAAGCAAAGCCATTAGGAATCTTAACGCCTTTAGGCGTTAACAACCTATACATTTCCCCGAGACTCGCATTCTTACCCCCAACTAACGGCACATCTTCTATGCCCAACTGGTCAAACCACAAGATTAAAGCACTCTGCTTATCCAATTTACACCCACCTCTTTTTTATAAAAAAAAATTACTATT
>PWWA01000071.1 GCA_003562145.1 Candidatus Woesearchaeota archaeon
AACTTCAAAAGGGTTTACGAAGTACCTTTTGACCCCGCACACAAATTCATGGTGACTGTGAACAGGATAAAAAAAGCGGGCAAGGAAAAAGAGAAAGCCTACCTTAAAGGAGCACTTGAAAAAGTCCTTGAAAAATGCACTGACATCCGGGCGAAGAACGGCAGGCTCGTTAAGCTAACTGATAAGGAAAAGAAAAAGATATTGGAATCCACGAATAAATATTCATCTGAAGCCCTAAGAGTATTAGGCATTGCAACCAAGAACTTGACAGGAAGAATAGAGGTTAGTGATAACGGGCAAGTGTCAAAGAATGACCTTGACAGGATTAGCAAGCAATACACTTTCGAAGGCGTAGTAGGAATACAAGACCCGATAAGAAAAGACGTGTTTCAAGCAGTCAAAGAATGCCATTCAGCAGGCGTAGATGTAAAAATAGTTACAGGGGACCACAAAGTTACGGCTCGTGCTATAGGGGAGCAGCTTGGACTGCTAAAGCCAGGCCATGACCGCATAATCCTGGGTGTTGAACTTGATAACATGGATGACGAAGAACTTGACAAAATAATAAAAGAAGTTGCAATATTTGCAAGGACAACGCCTGAGCACAAGCTAAGAATTGTGAGTTCTTTGCAGCGATTAGGAGAAATCGTTGCGATGACAGGCGACGGAGTGAATGACGCTCCAGCCCTGAAAAAAGCGGACATAGGAGTAAGCATGGGCAAAGGAGGCACAGAAGTAGCAAGAGAATCCTCAAACTTAGTCTTAGCAGATGATAATTTCAGCACAATAGTAAATGCTATACGCGAAGGAAGGACTATATACAGCAATATAAGGAGGTTCATCTATTACTTCCTAACAATAAACTTCACAGAGGTAACATTAGTAGTATTCACAGTCCTAATAGGCCTATTCAGCCCCCTCACCGCGATAATGATATTATTCATCAACGTAATAACCAGCGTAGTCCCCTCCCTTGCATTGGCCGTAGAACCCACGCATATGAAGGTTATGAAGCAAAAGCCGAGAAACACAAAGGAACGGCTGCTAAGCAAATATATCCTGTCAAAGATATTCGTCATGGTGCCAATATTATTCCTAGGGACATTCCTATTATACTTATGGGAGCTAAACGTAGCAGGAGCAACCCTTGAAAAAGCAAGGACGGTGGCATTCGCTACAATAGTGATGTTCGAATTATTCCACGCATTAAACGCCAAGTCATTGCACGTAACATTGTTCAACAAAAACTTTTTTTCAAACAACTACCTATTCTTAGCAATACTGACATCTTTCACGCTTATGCTGCTAACAATATACACTGGTTTCGGAAACGAAATATTCCAAACAGTCCCATTATACCTAGCTGACTGGGTGATAATAACCTTGGTATCAAGCTCAGCAATCATAGTATCAGAAATCGTGAAGATGCTAATAGATGCAGAGTTCCAAGAGCAGAGCAACCTCCAAGGCATAAAGATAAAACTACAATAAGAAAAAATTTGGTGTTAGCCATAATAGCTTGGCTTTTCCTCACGCAACTGCTCTCCTGCAGCTGAGCGGAAGTGTTTTTGCAATTCTTCGTAAGCTTTTTGCACGTCTTTGTTCACGGACGGGTTGACTTTCTTAAGCGCTTCTTCGAAGTCTTTCATCTTTATTTCCTTGGCTTTCATATCCCTACGAAGAGCAAGAATAGCTGCTTCCTTGCACACGCTTTCTATGTCTGCGCCTACGTAGCCTTCTGTCTTGTCAACTATCTTGTTTAGGTCAATATCTTTTGCCAAAGGCATTTTCTTAGTGTGCACCTTGAATATGGCTTCCCTACCCTTCTTATCAGGCACCTCTGCCATTATTATCCTGTCAAACCTTCCAGGCCTCAGCAACGCAGTATCAAGAATATCAGGCCTGTTCGTTGCTGCTATTATAACTATTTCAGCGATTTCCTGCAAGCCATCCATTTCAGTCAATAACTGGTTTACTACTCGTTCAGTCGTATGATGGTCTGTGTCATGAGCTGCACTCCTCCTAGGCGCGATGCTGTCCAATTCATCGAAGAATACTATGCTTGGGCTTGCCTGTCTAGCTTTCTTGAAAATCTCGCGTATTGCCTTCTCGCTTTCCCCTACCCATTTCGAGAGAAGTTCAGGTCCTTTTACGCTTATGAAGTTTGATTCTGCTTCGTGCGCAATTGCCTTTGCTAGTAGAGTTTTTCCTGTTCCAGGAGGTCCGTATAACAGTACTCCCCTTGGTGGCTTAACTCCAAGCCTCCTAAATGCGTCCTTATGTTTTAACGGCCATTCAACTGCTTCCCTTAGCTCTTGCTTGATGTCTTCTAGTCCTCCGATGTCTTCCCATGTAATCTTGCTGGTTTCAATCATGACCTCTCTTAAAGCGCTAGGTCGCACCGTTTTCAGCGCTTCCTTGAAATCATCCATTTTGATACTGATTTTTTCCAGGATTTCATCGCTTATAGGCTCTTCCTCATCCATCTTTAAGTCTGGCAGCAATCTTCGAAGCACGTTCATCGCTGCTTCCCTTGTAAGGCTTGCTAGGTCTGCGCCTACAAACCCATGGGTTATTTCGGCTAATCTTTTCAAAGATACATCTTTTGCTAAGGGCATGTTCCTTGTATGAATCTTAAGTATATCATGCCTGCCCTGGGTTTGCGGAACACCTATTATTAGTTCGCGGTCAAACCTTCCAGGCCTTCTAAGAGCGGGGTCTAATGAGTTAGGAATATTGGTTGCTGCTATGACTACTACTTTTCCTCTGCTCTTCAGAGAATTTATACTCCTTATAAGTAATGAATCCGTAGCAAATTTAAGTTCTACCACTAGTG
>PWWA01000088.1 GCA_003562145.1 Candidatus Woesearchaeota archaeon
ATGGAGCTTGTCGTATCGAGCAAATTCTTAAGAAGAAAGGGTTTGGTGTAAGTCATAGACAAATAGAGAAAGTCTTGGTTAGAAATAATATGGTAACACCAAACCCTAAAAAACAAAGACCCAGAAAATGGGTTAGATACGAAGTTCCCAATCCAAACGACTTATGGCATACCGACTGGACAAGAGACCCCTACACTGACAAGCAATTCACAGTTTACATAGACGACAAAACACGTCTAGTAACCAGTTACGGGATTTTTAAAAGAGCCAGCAGCGATAACAGCATAACCCTTCTAAAAACAGGCATAGCCTACTACGGCAAACCAAAAGCAGTCATGACAGATCACGGCGGACAATACTACACCAACCACCCAGGAGCAAACAACCAAGACAACAACAAATTCGGATTTACACTCAAAATAATGGGCATCAAACACGTCTTAGCACGCGTTAACAGACCACAAACCAATGGTAAAGTAGAAAGGTTCTTTAAAACTTACAAGGAAGAATACGCCTCCAGCGTATTCTCCAACCTAAACGACTACATAAAATACTACAACGAAGAAAGACTACACATGAGCCTTCAACACAGAACCCCTCAAGAAGCATGGGAAGAATGTAAACCACTTTCGTGATGTAAACTACTTTCGGGATAACAGAGTAAAGAATTAAATGAATGACCTTATTATTAACAGGAACAAAACATACGATAAAACGCCTACAACCATGTACGAAGGCGCGCCTTTTCGGCCCAGGGGCAAAGCATTCCTAATAACAGTATAAGAAAAAAAGCCGATTATGAAACCTATCAACGCGAATCTTGTAAACTCAGATATTTCAGGGAACACGAAAGTTGAAAATACCACGCCTAAGAACGTGGAAGAGGCAAGGACGAGCCTTACCAACTGTGACTTCGAAACATCCAACGAAACCGCGCTGAACGTGGTATGCAAGAATACAGGGACGAAGAAAAGCAGTGCCTCAAAAGGATTCTCCCTGGCAAAGCCTGCCAAGAGCACTCCGACAAGGAAATGGTATGTAAATGAAACAGCAGCTTTTTCCAGTGCTAACTCCCTCCTTAGCTTGCTCCTAAAAAAATGGAGGCGAATATATTTTTCCGCCAAATGTATCAAGACAAACCCAAGCAAGATAAAAAAGAACATGTTCCTGCCAAGCCTGGCAGCGCCTTCGCTAAAGTAAGGCAGGAATTCAAGGAAAAGATATGTTATTGACACGCCCGCAGAGAAAGACAGCAGCCTGTTTTGCTCGGCCCTCAGATTTTTTACTAGCTTATTCCTAAAATGATGAGCGAAGCTCATCGTCAAGCCAAGTATTATTGCAAGCATGAATCTATCTGGGGAACGCAGACAATAAAAAGGTTTTGATTATTCGAACCTTGACAAGGAATCAAACTTATCCTGGATTGCCTTATGCGAAGCCCAGTTCTTCCTCATAAAAATATATGTTGATAAAATTTTGCGTTTCCCTGGAGTATTGTCAGACCCCTCTATTAGCGGCCCCGGGGAATCATACATTTTCCTTAAAGTTTTCAGTGAGTGCATCAACGCAAATCCCCCGAAGAAACGCATCCCCCTAGAAAGGTTTCTGTCATAAACGTTTTTTTCATGGACGCTCTTATTCCTCGCAGCGGGATAAACATTCGGCACAGGTATATTAAGAACGTATCTCTTCATGTAATCCAAAGACTTAACGGCATCTAATACTAGTTCGTTAACAACAAGCCTCCTTTCCTGTAAAGGCCTGCTGGCCGCTTCCTTGACATTGGCTATTGTTAACAACATATTTTCGTGGCTCAACCCATGTTTGTCTAATAAGTCTTTAGGTACGTAGAACCTTGACTCAAAATAATCTTTGTCTACATCTTTTAAGATGTTGACTTTTTGAAGTCCTATTCCTGCGTTAGTGCTTAGCTTAACCAAGTAGTTCAAGGTACCTTGCTCTACAGCCCCAGTTTCACCGAATAGCTTCGTAATGCTTTCACCTGGCTTCCCGGCAACGAAAGAGCAATATTCGTCTAATGACTCAAAGTCCTTTATTTCCCTGTATTCTTCGTTTAGCATTCCGGGAATCATTTGAGCCGTTGAGTCCGAGATAATTGCCCTGGATGAAGCAGGGATTTTCTTGTATGCTTCGAAGAACAAGTCATAATTAGTAGCAACACAGGTTCCCTGAACTGAGCCTGAGGGATTAGTATTCAGAAAATCCCTTATTCGCTGGCTGGGCGCAGACTTTTCCAGGCTATCCACGTGCATGTTTAACAACTCCTTTTTCTTCCTACCTTCAACTAGGCTGTCCTCTATTTCGTCAGCGACGCGCAGCATATAATAATCAACAATAATTCTTGTCCTTAAATTATCAGGCATTAAAATAGTCGGATAGTAGAAAGACTTTGAAATATCCTTGAAAGCACCATACAACTCCTTAGTTAATTTGTCACTCATAAATAGTTAGGAAATTGTTTGCAGTTAAAAAGCTTTCCTTGCATTTATTTAGACATAAATTCTTTTCAGGCCTGCTTTCTTCGCCGTGCTGAGGGCTTCAGAGAATTCATTTCTTGTAATACTTCTATTAATTTCAGTGTATTGCAATGCTTTGTACGATGGCCTGTACTGGTCCATGAGGTTAAGGAATGTATTCTTAGAAACTTCTCTAGCAAGGAAACTTACTACTCCTTTTGTTCCAGCCAGGTCATTCGGCAAGACCAAATGCCTTACAAGCAATCCTTTGCTGGCAATACCATTTTCAACGATTAAGTCTCCTACTTGGCAGTGCATTTCCTTAACAGCTTTTTTAACAACA
>PWWA01000011.1 GCA_003562145.1 Candidatus Woesearchaeota archaeon
ATATCACTCAAATGCGAAAAACAATTGCTAAGAGACTATCTGAAAGTAAGTTTACAGCTCCTCATTTTTATCTTACATTAGATATTGATATGGATAATGCTATTGCTATTAGGAAAAAAATTAACGCACAAGATGACGTTAAAATCTCCTTTAACGATATGGTTATAAAATTAACTAAATGGTTTTATTTACAGCCATTCCTTTTTACAAGAGAACCATTACACTTATTAGACATATCCAGGAAACTAAACGAAAACCATGCCACAACCAGAAAATACCTCAATGAATTCGCAAAAGAAGGACTCCTAAAAATCACACAGAAAGGAAGATTGACATTATACGAGCTAAACCCAGATTTCCCCCTAATAATAGACTACCTATCGATTGCAGAAAAAGAACACCTAATACACAAAAGCAGGCAAAACAAGATATTAAAGGAATTAATATCAGACTTACAAGAAAAAACATCGAAACCAACAATTATTTTCGGGTCTTCAGCCAAAGATTTTTCAAAAGCAGAAGACATCGACCTTGTCTGTTCAGAGACACTAAAAATAGATGGCTTAAAAAATAAGTACGAAAAAGAATTCCACGTAATACAAGTAAAGTCATTAAGCGAAATACAAGAAGCGCTAAAAAAAGAAATAAAGAAAAAACATATAATTGTTTACGGTGTGGAAGAGGTTGTGAAATGGTTAATATAAATTGGTGCCTCAAGCAAAAAAAAGGAATTAAATTTATAGAACCGAACAATGATTTAGCAAAAGAATACATAAAAAGTGCAGAAGAAACGCTTTTCTCCCTAAAAAATGGTGTAGAAGACTCCAATATGTGGAAAGCAACAAAAAAGTATTACGCGCAATACCTCGCAGTATACGCTTTAATGATGAAAATAGGAATAAAATCAGAAATACACGAATGCACAATAGAACTGACAAGATATTTAGAAGAATTATTCCCAAGAAATACATTTAATAATTTAATGAAAGACAAGCAACTAAGAATCGACAACCAATACTACTTAAAAAACAAAGAAATAACCACGAATTATGACGAGTTATTCACTTTCATTCTATCTATAAAAGAAAAAATTCATTCTATAAGCACGCCTGAAATAAAGAAAATAAGGGAAAAAATAGAAAACAAACAACCTTGTTTCTCTAGACAAAGCATACAATAAATAATCTTTTGATAAGAAAGGCAACAGACGCTAAAAAACAATTATTTTCTATACAGAAGTTATTTCTTCGCAAGATTTAAAAACCAAACATCTTTCCTATGCACTGGACGGCCATAGCGGTGTGGTCACACCCGTTCCCATTTCGAACACGGAAGTTAAGCACGCCCGCGTTCCGGTCACTGTACTGCCTTCCAGGGCGGGAAACCCGGAAAGCTGTCCACCTCATTTTTCTAAAAAAAAAATTTATAAACAACACGTAGTCTTGCTCCTTGGGGGAAACAGCAAGTGGTTATATCAAACAAAGACTTGGGAGTCATTGCGTATGGCGTAAAAACAGGGATAATAACATTTGAAGACTGCATCGTAGAAGACATAAAGAACACGTTCAAGAAAAGCCCTGAACTAATACAGAACAACGACATTCTCTGCGTAACAGAAGCAGTCGTAGCGATAACCCAGGACAACCGCGTAACAATAGACGAAGTCTCAAACGAAATAAGGCAAAAGCTCAAACTAAGAAAAGACTCAACCATAGGCGTAATACACCCAATCCTGTCAAGAAACAGGTTCTCCATGATACTAAAAGCAATCGCCAGGGCAGTCCCAGAAGGACGAGTAATCGTACAATTAAGATTCTTAGAAGACGAACAAGGAAACCCAATAACCACAAAGGAAATCCTAAACAAAATCGGGAAAGGCTTCGACGACAAAATAACATTAGAGGAACTCGGCGAAAACAGGCACTTACACCCAGAAACAGGCCTGGACTACATAAATTTCTACGAAGAAATAATCAGGGGAGAAGGAAGCAAGCCAGAAATATTCCTAGGCAATTCAACAGAATACATAGTAGAAAAAAACCCTGACGGAATCATAGTTTCAGACGTGCACACAAGGCATGAAACACTCGAAAAAATAAGGGATAAAGGATACAGCAACGCAATTACATTACAAGACATTTGCTCTAGCCCAGACAAGAAAGCATACTCAGAATACGGCTTGCTAGGCTCAAATATTTCAGATCCTGCAAAGGAATTGCTAAAACTCTCACCTAGAGAACCAGACAAAGTCTGCGAAGACATCAAGAAAATGATAAAAACAGAACTAAAAAAAGACGTAGAAGTAATAATCAACGGAGACGGCGCATACAAAGACCCAGAATCAGTGATATACGAACTCGCAGACCCCGTCTCAGTCTTCGGCTGCACGGAAAGAATAAAGCATAATAACAGGCAAGGCGTAAAAACAAAGTACTTAGTACAAAAGCTCCACAACGAAGGAAAAACCAAACAAGAAATAGAGCGCCTAATAGAAGAAGAAAAAAAGAAGTTTAGGAAAGAACAAAAAAAAGACCATTTCTCAGGCCAAGGAACAACCCCGAGGAAAATCAAGAACTTAGTGGCAAGCCTAGCAGACCTCATCACGGGAAGCGGCGACGAAAACACCCCATTCGTAGTAGTCAGAGGATTCTTAAAAGACTAAAAAACTATTTTTCAGAAAGCTTCTGATTCAGCAGTTTCAAGCGTAGCCTGTAATCTTCTAGGAGTTTAATATCATCTTTAGAGGCATCAAGGTATTCAAGCTTCAATTCAAGAGCTTTCAAAAGGCTCTTGTCGAATGGGCAACGCGGAAGGG